>PBYL01000377.1 GCA_002729595.1 Thalassovita sp.
CATGAAAAGACTTTTTAAGTTAGTTTTAGCTAGTGTCTCTATCATTACTATTTTTTCGTCTTGCTCTAACATAAATACAGAAGCAATAGAAGTCGAAAACACCTTTGATTCTCTCAAATCCACAAATTTTAAAGTGGATGCCTTTTGGCCAAAACAATTACCCAATAGTTGGATTTTGGGTGAAGTTCCCGGTCTTTCTATAGACAAGCACGATCATATCTGGATTTTACAGCGACCTAATTCTTTAGATGGGAGAGAGCTAGGAGCATCGAATGGCGAAAAAGATTGCTGTGCTCCGGCACCTTCTGTAATTGAGTTTGATCCCGAGGGGAACCTAGTAAATGCATGGAATATTTTTGAATCGGAGGGAAGTGCCGATCCCGATCAACTTTGGGCTGGAAAAGAACATGGAATTTATATAGATGCAGAAGATTTTGTATGGATTGCAGATGCCAAAGGGCACACTGTTTTAAAGCTCACAAAAGAAGGCAAACAACTTTTACAGATTGGTAAATCTGGTCAAACCAATGGGAGTAATGATACATTGTTACTTGGTGGTCCGGCAGATGTTGCAGTAGATATAGAAGCTAAAGAAGTGTTTGTGGCAGATGGGTATGTTAATAGAAGAGTTATTGTTTTTGATTCAGAAACAGGAGCTTATAAAAGGCATTGGGGTGCTTATGGAGAAGCTCCACATGATAATGAATTGCCTGCAAGACTTGCTAATGCAGAACCAATACGCTCATTTAGAACTGCTGTGCATGCTGTTACCATTTCTAATGAAGGCAATGTATATGTTGCCGACAGAACGAATAATAGAATTCAGGTTTTTAAGAAAGATGGAACATTTATTAGAGAAACATTTATAGCGAATGATGGAGGAAGTGGTTCGATTTGGGATATTGAATTCTCTAGAGACCCGGAGCAAAGTTATGTGTATGTACCTGATGGTGCTAATATGAAAGTTTGGGTGTTAGACCATAAAACTTTGGAAGTAATTAATTCTTTTGGATTTGGAGGTAGAAATTCTGGTCAATTTGGTTGGGTACATAGTCTGGTAGTAGATTCTAAAGGAACAATTTATACCTCAGAAGTAAATCCTGGAAAGCGTGTACAAAAGTTTTTACCTGTTTCAGAAGATGATTTAAGTAATTAATACTTTAAAGATATTTTGAAAAAAAGCCTATGAAAATTCCATAGGCTTTTTACTAATTTACTTTTTTACCAATCTGTCGTTTAATATTTTCGACCATTTTTCAACACCATGCAGCTCTTCATAAAGTTGTAAGCTTACATCAGCATTAAAAAATTCTAGTTTTACATCTTGTTTCTCTTTGGTTTTAGGGATAAAATCCAATTCGAGTTTGTCGATTACTTTTTGCAAACTTCCATTATTTTTAAAAGTTCTGTTTGTATTAATAACCTTGCAGTTTTGAAAATCAGCAAGTTCGAGATATTGTTCATCTATTTTATCTTTAGATTCTCTATAGAAGAAAACGGCATTTTTAAGTTCATCTAAGCCAATGGCAAAGTTGCCAAATGTTTCTTTTTGGTTTATTTGACATTGATGTTCATTCGCAATTTTAGTAAGCGATTTTAATAATTGTTTCGCTCTATTTTTTCTGCTTCTGGCAATTAAAATGAATGGTAGAATACATAAAAAAGTACCAAATATGCCGATAATGACTGTTCCTAAATCCAATTCCATGGTTGTATAATTTAAAATTTTAGAATAAAATGATAAGGGCTATGTGCGAGACAAAGCCTAGTGAATCGATTAGATTCGTATTAAAGCATTAAAAATTGGAATTGGATTACCAGAAGTAATGGAAAGGAAATATGATATCGGTTTTCCTATAATTTATAAGAAAACCGAGTGAGAATCTCTCGTATTGAATAAATTCTGCCTCAAATAAATGCTCAACTGAGTTGGCAATATACCAAAACTCATCAAATGTTTTTTTGAATGTTGGAGTACTAAACTCGAAGAAAGTATCTATAGAGTTTTCGACTTGGGCAGTGTGAAAAGCTAGTTTTGAAGATACAGCTGCCGAATATTTAGTCGGCTTAGCTTTAGTATTTTCGGTTAGGTCAGAATTAACAGGCGAATAAGCAACTGCACCTACTGCAAAGCAGTAAATCGTTGTTAAAATTATCGCACCAAAAACTCTAAACTTTTCTTTCATTATGCTAAAGTAGTTCTAAAACTACCAATTTAAATAGCTATCCACTAAAAATATTTTAGTGATGATGAGCTAACATTAAAAGCTTAAAAGTTGTTTGTATTTTAAGGATTTTTAACTGTTTTTTTAATATATGCACAATTCCTTGTATTTCCATTTCCTCACCCCCCAATAAACTTAACCATCTCAGAACAAGCCAGCAAAAATGCTCCAACACCGAAGTCACTGGTGGATTGGTTATCTACGATTTGGCCGGGCATGGCGTTTTCACCGATTGGTTGTACATATCCTAAAGTACCGTCATTTTGGATGGCGGTTTCTGTGATGTATTTCCAGCTTTTTTCAACGAGTGGGGTATACTCAGCTTTGTCTAATATCCCATTGTTCATTCCCCAAAGCATGCCATAAGTGAAAAAAGTAGTGCCACTCGTTTCAGGGCCGGGAGCTTGTTCTGGATCAAAGAGACTTCTTGTCCAATAGCCTTCTGCTTGTTGGGTACTTTTTAAGGTTTCAGCCATTTTGGTGTATACGTCAACATAATCTTGATAGTGGCTATCAGTTTTAGGCAAGCCATCTAAAGTGCGCGCAATGGCTGCAAACACCCATCCGTTACCTCTAGACCAAAAATCTTTTTTACCACTATTTGTTTGATGCTTTGGATAGATATACTTTGCATCACGGTAAAATAACCCCGTTTCTTCATCGTAAACTTGTTCCTTGGTATAGCTGTAATATTGATAAAGTTTATCTAGATACAAACTGTCTTGTGTGAGTCCATACATGCGAGTCATTACAGGCATTACCATAAACAAACCATCAATCCACCACCAATAAGTATTTTCATCGGTATGAATCTCATAATTCATCACCTCTTTTGCCCTAGCAACTTTAAAGTCTTCAGGATTCAGATTGTACAAATCAATATAAACCTGAAAACAGGCTTGCCAGTCTCCAAATAACACGTATTCATCCGTCTCACCATAAGAAAACTTCCACTCTTCACGGTTGGTAGATTTCGCTCCTTGCCAATCGTTATGCTCAGCCCATTCAAGTGTGTAATCTAAATATTTTTGATTTTTAGTGATTTCATGAGCAGCAAGGTTACCGATATGGTAAGTTGTATGATGCCAAAATGCGTTTTGATTTTCAATTTTGTGTTCTGCCTGCCACTTATCATTTACTAAAGTTAATGATTCAATTACTTTATCTTTAGTAAGAATATCATCTGAGGATTGTTCTTCTTTTTGGGTGGTAGAATTACAAGATATTAGAAGTGATATTAGCGAGAAAATCAAATAAACATTTAGTTTAGCAGTCATACTTTGCTGGTTAATTGTTTTAGTTTGTCATATTTTCCCGCTAATCTAGCAAAATTTTATTTTTTCAAGCTGTTTGCCTTATTTCCTTTTCTTTTTCATGTTTTGAATTTTATCACCACGTCTAATAGGCTTTTTGTATCGCTCTTTCAGTTGTTGCTTGTAGCTTTTTCTTTCTACTTTTTCTTTACTGTTTTTGGCAGATTTTTCATGAAAAGAAGGGCCAACCTCAATGGTTCTCTTTTTGTGCTGAATTTCACTGATTTCTTTTGGCTTGTCTTTTTCTTCAGGTGTCAGTTGACGAGCAACTTCAACCTCTTCTGGTAACTCATTAAATGGAATAACATATTTCATTAAGGCCTCTATCTCTTCCTTCAATGGTTCTTCTTTTTCTGTGTAAAAGAGAATAGCTTTCCCCAGTTCACCAGCTCTACCGGTTCTACCAATTCGGTGAATGTAGTTTTCAGGATAGAAAGGAGTATCAAAACTAATTACGGTGCTAATTTTTTCTATATCAATACCACGAGCAATAACATCAGTAGCTATTAAAATTCTACTCGTCCCATTTTCAAAATTTTCTATGGAGTTGGTTCGATGATTTTGCTCTTTACTTGAATGGATAACTGAAACCTCTGAGCCGAATTCCAATGTTTCAGCTAATCTATCAGCATTTACCTTGGTTGCGACAAAAATTAAGACTTTGTTGTATTCTTCTTTATCTGCCAACAAGTAATTAAGCAAGTTAGCCTTGGTATAAAAGTTCGGCACAGCGTAACATTCTTGGCTAATAGTATCCAAAGGTGTACCGCTGATAGAGATTGTTTTCTTAACCGGATTGATTAAAAAATCGTCTATCAGTTCATCTACATAAGTAGTCATGGTAGCAGAAAATAGAATATTCTGCCTTTTAGTTGGAATGAGTTCAAATATATTTTTGAGCTGTGTTTTATAGCCAAAATCCAACATAATATCGACTTCATCAATGATCAATTTTTTAATTGATTTTAGTCGCAAAGTATTCGAAAGTGTTAGGTCGTATAACCTACGTGGTGTACCAACAATAATATCAATCCCCTCAGCAACAGCTTTCTTTTGTGCATTTATATTTGTACTTCCACCATAAACTCCCGCTACTCTTACATTGATGTATGGTGTTAGCTTTTCTATTTGCTCTACAATCTGAATCACTAGCTCTCTGGTTGGAGCCAAGATTAAAACTCTAGGATTGGGTTGATTAGAATATTTTAAATCCTGTAAAATAGGAAGCAAATATGCAATGGTTTTACCAGTTCCTGTTTGTGCAATTCCTACAAAATCTGTCCCACTAAGAATGGTAGAATAAGACTCTTGCTGAATAGGTGTTGGCTTTTCGAAACCTAAATCTGCAATAGCATTTTTTAATTGCTTCTTAATATTGAAATCTTCGAACGTAATCATTCTGCAAAGTAACCAAGAAAAATTTTCACCTAAGCGCATTTAGGCTAAATAAATTTGAATAAAACAGTCAAGTCTTACTACACAATGAACTACAAATTTGTCTGGATCAAGTAGCATTTAGTTAAAAGATTTTTCATAAAAGTTCAGATGTAATTGATGTGAATCCCATTATTAGAGAAATTGCTATTCAGTTAGAAACAATACTAATTATTTATTAGAAAATCTGATTTTAGTCGAAAAATCAACATTTTATCACAATGAGACGTCATTTTAATTTTTCGATGAGATAAAAATTGATATCTTACTGGTTAAAAAACTACAATTAAGTTACTATGGCTAGAATTTCACACAAGTTAAACGATCATTTTTTTATTCCACATTCCTGTATAAATCAATCGAAAACGTTGCGTAGCTACGATGAAATAACTAGCAAATTTGGTTGGGCTAATTTGAGCCAAAAATAGATGGCGGCACTTTCTTATTACCTTTTATATCCTATAATTCTTTTAGTTTCGATTAGCCCTTTTTGGATTTTGTATAGGATATCCGACTGTTTCTATTTGCTTATTTACTATGTAATAGGTTATAGAAAATCGGTTGTTGTTAGCAATCTTAAAAATGCCTTTCCCGAAAAATCTGATGAAGAAATAGCAAAAATCACCAAGCAATATTATAAATATCTGTGTGACCTGATGTTGGAATCGATCAAAACGATTACATGGAATGAAAAAGCAGTAAAAAGCAGGGTGAAAATGATGCATGCTGAAATGCTTGATGAATTACATAGCCAAGGTAAAAGTTTGGTAGTTGTAATGGGGCATTTAGGCAATTGGGAATGGGCTGGGCCTTGTTTTTCACTTCATTGTAAACACCAATTATTTGTGGTGTACCGACCACTTTCCAATCCATATTTCGAGAAAATGTTTTGTCGCTCACGCACAAAATTCAATACCCAAATTATTCCTAAAAAGAATACACTTAGGGCTATGATCGCTAATAAAAAAACAGTAAGTGCATTTGCACTTATTGCAGATCAAGCACCTAGTCCTATAAAATCGGCAATATGGATGGATTTTTTAAATCAAGATACTCCTGTATATAATGGTCCTGAAAAGATAGCCAAGATGCTAGACTATACTGTTGTTTATATGAATGTGAAGCGTGTGAAACGAGGCTATTATGAGGTGCATCCAACAGTATTATTCGACCAGCCAAAAGAGACGCAAGAAAACGAAATAACATTTGCTTTTAATAAAAAGCTTGAAGCTGATATTAAGGAGCAACCTAGAGCTTGGCTATGGTCTCATAAAAGATGGAAGCATAAAAGAAAATCAGTAGTTTAACACATAAATTTAGACCACAATTATTTAATTACATGACTGTAAATAACCATATTTCTGAACCTCAAAAACTTCGAACGGGTAAAGATTTAATATTAGCAAGTAAAGAATATGCATGTGAAATTCCTAAAAGAAGTTGGTATTGTACTTTGAGTACTTTGTTATTTTTAATGCTGTCTTTCGCTGCTACTTTTATTAATTTCCATTGGACTTTAACCTTAGGTTTTAGCCTTTTAAGCGCATTATTAATAGTTAGGTTTTTTGTGATTTTCCACGACTATCAGCATGGGGCAATTCTTAGGAAATCTAAGCTAGCAAAAATAATAATGACCATATTTGGCATCTTTGTAATGTCGCCAGCAAGTATTTGGAAACGCACACATGACCACCACCATCACCATAACTCGAAACTATCTAATAATGGAGTTGGCTCTTATCCTCTTCTTTGCAAAGAAAAATATCTAAAGTTATCTCAAACTGAAAGATATATCTATTTAGCAAAAAGACATCCCTTAACAATCTTTTTAGGCTATTTCACTTTATTCATTTTTGATTTTAATATTAAACCTATTTTCAAGAGTTTTTCCAATCATTGGGATTCATTAGTTGCTTTGTTGTTTCACTTTACAGTTGCTTGGCTCATTTATAATTTTGCTGGAATGCATGGCTTAATTTTTAGCTGGATATTGCCATTTTTTGTTGCTCATGGTTTTGGTGCTTATCTCTTTTATGCACAGCATAATTTCCCTGAAGCAAGTTTTGAACAAAATATGGATTGGAGTTACAGTAATGCCGCACTCAATTCTACTAGCTATTTAGTGATGGGAACTACAATGAATTGGTTTACTGGAAATATTGGTTACCACCATGTTCACCATATTAATCACCGTATCCCATTTTACAGACTTAAAGAAGCCATGAAGGGAATGCCAGAATTACAAAATCCTAAAACCACTACTTTGCATCCAAGAGATATTATCAATTGCTTAAAGTTAAAAGTATGGGATCCAGAAAAAAGAAAAATGGTAGATTCTGTATAATTGCGACTTTATTAAGGGCAAAAACTAGAATTTAACTTGAGCTTTGTAGAAAGCGGAGTATCCATAAGATACTTATAAAACAAGCTACTGAAGTACTACCATTTTAGGTAAATCTTTTTTATTAATGGTTTTATTATTTACATTTAACTAACACTTAACAATGCATGAAACAATTCATGTAGATATGATAATTAGGTAAATATGAAAATCCGTAGTACTCTCAGGCAACGAATAGATAGTACTGCTTTGAAAGATAGAGCTGACGATATCTTAGCATTTAAGCATTTAGAAGATAAACAAATTTGGTCGGCTTTTAAAAATGGAGATAACAAAGCACTATCCTACATTTACAAAGTAAATATTGAAGCACTATATGCTTTTGGTCATCAATATTTAAGAGATAGTGAAAAGGTTAAAGATTATATAAACGATCTGTTTCTATACCTCAAAGAAAAAAGGACAAACCTCGGTGATGTAATTTCTATAAAATCTTATTTATACCGCTCGCTTTACAGACTAATAATCGAGAATGCTAAAAAGAAAGAGCCATTATTTTTTAATAATGAGACTTATGCGGATGCATTCAAGATTAAAATAAATGCCGAAACTGCTTTGATTAACGAAGAGCTCATTAGAGAAAAAATTGCTTTAATGAATATTGAGCTTAATAAGCTTTCTGCCAAA
>PBYL01000378.1 GCA_002729595.1 Thalassovita sp.
AGAAAATTTCTTAAAAAAGGATGTATGGCTGCCGCCGCTTCAACCGCTTTTACTATACCCAATATTGCCAATGCTTCTGAAAAAGAGCAGAATGTTTGGAGAGAGTTACCCCAAATAAAAGATGAAGAATTTTTATGGGATTGGGTTCGTAGCGAGTACACGGTTTCTACTAGTGTAGCCAACCTAAACAATGGGGGAGTGAGCCCGCAACCTAACGTAGTTCAAGAAGTTTTAGAGCATTACACCAGAGAGTTTAACACCATTCCGTCCATGCATATGTGGAGCAAAGGTGATATTTCTAACTCTGTGCGTGAGCAATTGGCGGAGTTGGCAGGTTGCAGCCCAGAAGAAATTGCAGTTAACAGAAACACTACGGAAGCCATTAACACAGTAATCTGGGGAATGAACTATAATAAAGGTGATGAAATTATTCTAACAGAACAAGATTACACCTCGGTAATGAATACTTGGGAAGAAGCAGAAGCAAGATATGGTGTTGTGTTAAAATGGCTTTCTTTCGAATTGCCTGTTGAAGATGATGAAGAAATTGTAGATGCTTACACAAGCGCCATTACAGATAAGACCAAGGTGGTAATGATTACGCATGTAAACAACCTGAATGGTAACATTATGCCAGTGAAGAAAATTACTGCTGCTGTTAAAAAGGTAAATCCAGATATAAAGGTTTTAGTGGATGGTGCACATGCATTTGCCCACATCAATTTTAAGATTTCTGATCTAGGCTGCGATTATTACGGAACCAGTTTGCATAAATGGCTTTGCTCACCTTTCGGTACTGGAATGTTGTACATAAAGAAATCTGAGATTAAAAACCTTTGGCCGCTCTTTACTCACGAAGATCCCCAAAGTGATGATATAAACAAGTTTAATACTTTCGGAACACGTAATTTGCCAGCAGAACTTTCTATAGCCAGAGCCATTTATTTTCATAATACAATTGGTAGTGAAAGAAAAGAAGCCAGATTAAGATACTTGAAAGATTATTGGATTACCAGAGTATCCGACATTCCCAATGTTGAAATAAAAACATCCATGAAACCAGAATATGCTTGCGCTTTGGGTTCATTCTCTTTAAAGAATATGAGTGATGGAGAGGTAGCCCAGAAGTTATATAAAAATTACCATGTGCATCTCACGCACAAAGGTGATAAAACAGGCAAGTTTCATGGTATGCGTGTAACTCCACATATATATACAAGCACTAAAGAACTAGATTGGCTTGTAAAAGGAATTCAAGATTTGGCTAAAGTGCAATAAAGAGTTTTATCGATAGCGTTTCCCTCTGTAATATTGAGGGAAATGCTATTTTAATTGAAAGTGATTTATCATGAATCCTAAAGACCAGATAAAGAATATATTTAGCCAGATGGTAAAGATGAGCGAAGATGAATGGCTATACTTTAGTGAAAGACTGGTCCATAAAAAATACAAAAAGAAGGAAATCATCACGGGTTTTAACCAACTTGAAAATAAACTATGTTACTTGGTAAATGGCATTGTAAGACACATTGTTGATCCACTTAATGAAACAACCATTGCCTTTACCTTCCCCGGAAACTTTTTTAGTAATTATGATTCTTTTATAAGTCGAAAGACTGGCATTATTGAGATTCGTGCAATTACACCTATTGTAGAATGCTACTATATTTCTTATAATAGTTTGCAAGAAGTATATGAAAATACAAGTTGCGGAGACCGAATTGGTAGACTAGCTGCCGAACAACAATATCTCAAAAAATCTTCTCGCGAAATCTCATTTCTAACTTTATCACCTAAAGAAAAATACTTGCAGTTAATGGATGAGCAACCTCATTTATTAGAATCGATACCTCTCAAATACTTAGCCTCCTACATGGGAATTACGCCTGAAACACTTTCAAGAGTGCGTGCTTCAATTTCTTGATTTTTATCAAGGAAATAGGTTTTGCCAAACTCGAAATTTGCCTAAACTAAAATTGATAATTATGGCATTTTTCTCAGGCTTAATCTCATTTACATTGTTTATTTGGCTAATAAGCAAACTCTTTAAAAAGAATAGCTTTCAAAATTTCTGGAATGCCGGTAGGGTAGGGGCAAGCATTATGTTTGTAATGATCGGAGTAATGCATTTAGTAAAACCAGAGGCTTTAGCTTATATGGTAGAAAGTCTCTTTCCATTTGCCACTGAATTAGTTATTATTTCTGGTGTGACTGAGATATTATTTGGCTTGGGCTTATTATGGAATAAAACCAGAACTATTTCAGCTTGGCTACTCATAATTCAATTGATTTTGATGTTACCAGCTAATATAAATGTAGCAGTAAATAATTTGGCTGCTCCAGGCGGTTTACCTCCCGCATCTTGGTATACTTGGTCACGGTTGTTATTTCAACCAGTTTATATTTACTGGGTTTACAAAGCAGCTAGTTTAGATTGGAAAAGTATTCTGCCCACTAAAAAAGAAAAGGTATTGATATAAAAAAAGCTGGCGATTAAGCCAGCTTAAATTAAAATGAATATCCAAGAATAGCAGAAAAGCGATTAACAGGAGAGGGTAAATTCGAAATATTAGAAATACCTGACGTTTTATTATATCTTAAATCAAATGCAACTTTACCTAGTTTAAAGCCTATACCTGTTAATATTCCTTGTTCATATTTTCTTGTACTAGTTAATGCATCGCTTTCACTCGATTCTACTTCACCTGAAAAAGTTTTTACTGTAGTTTTATTATTTTCAACATTTAGTGCGACACCATTTGATATACCTAATTCTAAAAATATACTTGCATCATTTCCTTTAACAAAATCATATCTGACCATATTATTCATGGTAATATATGAACCTCCTAGGTTTACAAAATACTCGTAATAATGAGTGTTGCTAAATTCTTCTTTATAATAGGTTTCAACAGAATAAGAAGAATACAACAATTCATTATTTATTGACCATCTTTTTCTATTTCCTTCAAGTAAGAGATTAAGAGATATACCAAAAGTTGGAGCCCCATTAGCTGGGATGTCGGCTTCTACAATTTCTTTATATTGCGCGATAGCATCTCCCTTAAGATTTACTTTACTAGATGTATATCCAGCAACTAATCCGAATGATAATTCAATACTTTTCTTATCACTCTCATAAGTATCTGAAGTATCTATACATTTATAATATTTTTTGAAAATTTGCTTCATATTATAAGAAGTGATTTCTTCATGCGCTTTTAGTATTTTATCTATGTTTGAGCAATCACCAAGATATTCTCGTAATTGTTTCAAGTATTCTTTATTGTACACCGAATGTTTATGTCCACTAATTACTCTGAAAAATTTCTTATAAATTAATGTTTCATATTTTCCATTTACTCCTATAAAAAAATGATCTTTTTCTAATTCTCCTCTGTATTTATATAAACTTTTATCACCGACATAAATAGCTTCTAAAAAAACAGTTTTTTCTTCAAATTCTAAATCATCATTTTCTTCGAGGTTCTTTAATAAAACTGGACTTGTTTCAATTTTTACAGTAGCGCTTTTATAAATATTACCTTCGACTTGAAATTCCTGGATATCATTTACTCCAAGAGATTTAATGTTATTATCAATGGTTTTGAAAGTGATGGTTTCTGGATTTCTTCTCCAGTTTTTATTATCTATTTCGCCTCTTAATGTGTCACCTGAGTTTTGAATTACATATCCAGGTTGAAAGTTTTGTTGGGCAAAAATGTAAAAAGGTGTAAAAATTAATAATAGTATGGTAATAGTGTGTTTCATAAAAAATTAGTATTTGAAATTTTTAAGGTTGCGAAACTATTATGGCTAAAAAGAATATCCAAAAATGACAGAAAAGCGATTTACAGGAGAAGGAATATTTTCCATTTTAGAGAACCCGTTTGATCGTTCATAGCGAAGATCTAATGTGAGTTTACTAGTTGAAAACCCGATACCACCGACAATACCTTGTTCGAATTTTTTTGTTTTAGGAAAAATGGTATCACTCTGCTCTACTTTTTGCTCTCCTACAGTCTGGATGAGCATTCTATTGTTTTCTGTATTTAAGGTGTAACCATTGGTAATGCCTAATTCAAGAAATAGAGATGATTTACTTTTTTTGATTATACTTTGCCTAAGCATATTGGCTAGCTTCATGTAAGAAGCTTTATAAGTGATGTGATATTCATATTGATAAGGATCACTTTCTGTATATTGATAAATATCAGATGAATAATAGGTGTAATACAATTCATTATAAAATGAGGTTCTTTGTCGCTTACTTTTTAAACTAATATCTAATTGTAAACCAAAAGAAATTGTAGTGCTATTGAGGTTACTGTTGTCTAATATTTCTTGGTAATCGTTTGAGTTGGTATTAATTTTTGGCTGATTGTTAGTAATGCCAACAACTAATCCGAAGCTTGCTTTTTGTTTGTTTTCAATCTTTTTATAAAGTGGTAAAGTTTCTTCACATTTATAATAAGAATCAAACAGTTTCTTTACATCTTTTAATTTTAATACTTCTATTTTACCAACAGATCTATTTATATTTTCACATTCTTGTAAGTACTTTGCTAACTGACTTCTGTATTTTTTTACATAAGTCAATTTTTTACTATCATCTTTTATAAAGTAGAACTTTTTAAAAAGAAGTAATTCAAAGTCATTATCTTTTCCAATGTAAATCTGAGTTTTGTTAGAATTATCAAGATAAGAATATAAGCTTTTAACTCCGATGTAATGAGCTTCTAAAAAAACAGTATCAGTTTTAAAATGGAGTTCATTATTCTCTTCTAAGCTGTTTAAGTTTTCAGGACTAGTTTCAACCTCAACAATTGCACTCTTATAAATAGTACCATCAACTTGAAATGCTTTAATATCATTCACCCCAAAAGTTTGGGTAATGCCATTACTATTTTTGAAAGTGATATTTTCTGGATTTCTTCTCCAAAACTTATTGTCTATTTCACCCTTAAGCGTGTCTCCACTGTTTTGAATTACATATCCTGATTGGAAGTTTTGTTGGGCAAAAATGGTGAAAATGAATGATACTTTTAGTAAGGTTATTAGTATTAGTTTTTTCATTAAAAATTAAAAGTTGCTCAAAAAAATCTGCTAAAAATTGGTAAAATTCGATATTTACACCTTTTTAACTTATGTTTTGAACAACTTATTATCTAATTAGAAACTATATCCAACAGTGGTATAAATCCTATTAATTGGTGAGCTAATAGAAGTTGCATCTGAGAGTCCATTAGACCTTTCGAACTTAAGGTTTAAATGGATATACTTTATATTATATCCTGCGCCAATAACTAAACCTTGTTCATAACTTCTGTAAGAATCCATGGTGTTTACTTCGGAAGTTGTAACTTCATCATACACATGGCGGTATTCAGTGCTAGTGTTTTTGATATTTACTAAAAAGCCATTGCTTATTCCCAATAACAGGTATAGGTCTTTATTATCTTCTGTAAGTAAACTATACCTTATCAAGTTTTGTAATTTTAAATAGCTAGCTTCTAATTGCATATCGTATTCATTGTAAAAGCCATCCCTTAGGTTATTAATATAATTACCTTCAGTAGAAAATGAAGTAAACAACAAGGCATTGTTAATCGCCCATTTCTTTCTATTTCCATCTAAGCCAATATTAAGAAATATACCAAAAGTAGGAGCTACTGAAGATGAAAAATTGCTGCCTGTTAGCTTGCCACCATCACCATTAAACTGAATTGATGTAAAAGTTATACCTGCATCCACACCCCATTCAAGATTAGTTTCTTTATTGACTTTTTGAAATTCCGGAGAGCTAGAAGTACAGCTATAATATTTAGCAAAAAGCTTTTTTAACTTCCAAATACTAGGTTGGTCCATTATAGAAATATCGTCTATAACATCGGGACAATCTCCCAAATAGGTTCGGAGTTGTAATACAAATTGTTTGTTATATCCTATTTGTACATTATTTATATCACCCATATTAAACTTTTTATAAACAAGTGCTTCGTATTTACCATCTCGATAAATAAAATAGTAATCTCTTTCTTGTTCTCCTCTATAGCTATATAGACTTTTTGTGCCTTGTATAATTGTTTCTAAAAAGACTTTTTTGTCTTCGAATTTAGGTTCTTGCGAATTGTCTAGAGTTGAGATTTTTTGGGAGCTAGTTTCTATTTGTACAGAGGCACTTTTATAAATATTACCATCAACCTGAAACTCTTTAATGTCATTTACACCATAGGTTTGTGTTTCTCCACTTCCATTTTTAAAAGTGATAGTTTCTGGATTTCGTCTCCAATATTCATTATCGATTTCGCCTGTTATTTTCTCACCAGAATTCTTAATAATATAACCGGCTTGAAAGTTTTCTTGAGCAATTAAAGAAGCTAGTAATAGTAATTTAAAAGTAATTAGGAGTAATAGTTTTTTCATTGATTATTGAATTGATAAAATGATAATAAAGTGCTAAAACTAATAAAGTAACCTTATTTAATTAATATTAATTTGTGATTAATCGTGAAATAATTGTATTTATCTCATATCGATTTACTGTTATTTACCTAATCCCATTTTCAAAATCTCTAATGTTTTACTAGTTTTTTTATCAAGTCTGTAAGTAATTTTCAAATAATTGCTGTCTCTTATACAGAAGGGTTATAGGAGTGAAATTTCATCTTTAAACTTTAGATCAGCATGTTATTGGTTTCTATTTCAGAAATCTCAATTATCTAATATTAGTCAGTAACTATAATAATCAGTCTTTCACCTTTGCTGTTACATGATCTTAAGCGAAACTCCTGATGTTTTATATTTAAATTAATCGATCGTATGAGGAGAGTAACTTTGCTTTCTGTTTTATTATTTAATCTCTTATTTTTTTGGCAATGTAGTCCTACCGCAGATTATGCAGGTTCAGAAACTACTGATGTTGATACTACCGAAGAGTCCGACGAAGTTGCTGGCTTGGTAAAGCGGATAATGAAAGACAAAGCATCTGAATTTAAAATTGAATATATTGAAGCAGACAATGGCAAAGATGTATTTGAATTAGAAAGTGTAGATGGCAAAATTGTATTAAGAGGTAATAATGGTGTTTCTGTAGCATCAGCTTTAAACCATTACCTAAAGCATTTTTTACATTGTGAAATTACTTGGAATGGCACTAACCTAAACTTCCCAGAAGCATTTCCGGAAGTGAGTACTAAGATTAGAAATGTGTCTCCTTATAAATACCGCTACTATTTAAACTATTGTACTTTCAACTATTCCATGGCTTGGTGGGACTGGGAAAGATGGCAATGGGAAATTGACTGGATGGCATTAAACGGAATTAACATGCCTTTGGCCTTAACTGGTGAAGAAGCTATTTGGAGAAAGGTTTATACAGAAATGGGTTTCTCTAAAGAAGAATTAGGCAAGTTTTTTAGTGGCCCTGCTTATTTTTCTTGGTTATGGATGGGTAACATCGATGCTTGGGGAGGTCCACTTCCAGACCATTGGATGGACACGCACATGGATCTGCAAAAAAAGATATTAGCTAAAGAAAGAGCATTTGGTATGAAGCCAATCTTACCGGCTTTTACTGGTCACGTTCCTCCAACATTTAAAGATAAGTTCCCAGATGCTAACCTATTACAAACTAACTGGGATGCTGGTTTTGATGATGTGTATATTTTGAACTTAGAAGACCCGATGTTTGATAAAATCGGTGCGGCATTCTTAAAAGCGCAAAACGAAGAATATGGAACAGATCACTATTACTCTGCTGATACATTTAATGAAAATGTGCCACCATCAAACGATTCTACTTTCTTAAGTAAGATTAGTCACAAAGTATTTCAGTCGATGGCGAATACTGACCCAGAAGCAGTTTGGGTTATGCAAGGTTGGATGTTCCATTACAATGACGATTTCTGGCACCCAACTCAGATTCAAGCTTTGTTTGGAGCCATTCCAGACGATCAAATGATTATTCTTGATTTATATAGTGAGAGCCATCCGGTTTGGAACAGAACTGATGCTTACTATGGCAAACCTTGGATTTGGAATATGCTTCAAAACTTTGGTGGCAATGTAGCTATGTTTGGTAGAATGGAAAATGTAGCAAAAGATCCGTCAGCAGCTTTACACGATCCTAATTCTGGTAAGATGCAAGGTATCGGTTTAACACCAGAAGGCAACGGACAAAACCCAGCACTTTTCCATTTGATGTTAGAGAATGTTTGGACGAGTGAGCCAATAAATGTAGATAATTGGTTAGAAGGTTATGCCCATCGCAGATATGGAAAAGTAAATGAAGAGATCAATAAAGCTTGGCAAGTTTTAGAAAACACGGTTTATAGTGGTGGACTTGGCGAAGGTGGTTCTGAGTCTATTTTGGTTGCCAGACCAACTTTCGAAAAGCAAGGGCACAGAGTGTTAACTAAACTTGACTACGATCCGGCTGAGTTGTTAGATGCTTGGAAGATTTTTATTGAGCAAACTCCTGATTTAAAAGGTAGCGAAGGTTTCGAATATGATGTGGTTGACTTAACCAGACAGGTATTAGCTAACTATGCGAATCCATTGCAACAAAAAATTAGAAAGGCTTATGAGGCAAAAGATCAAAAAGCTTTCAAAGAAAATACAGAAGCATTTCTTGCAGTGATCGAAGATATGGACAAACTGCTTCAAACACACGAAGACTTTTTGTTAGGCAAATGGATTAAAGATGCAAGAAGTTGGGGAGAGACTAAAGAAGAGCAAGACCTTTATGAGTTTAATGCGAGAGATCAAGTAACGCTTTGGGGAGACAAAAACAGTGAGTTACACGAATACTCAAACAGACAATGGGCTGGTTTACTTAGAGATTTCTACAAACCTAGATGGGAGCAGTACTTTGCTCAAGTGGCGAAAAGTATGGAGTCGGGTGCTAAATTCGATCAAGCTGGATTCGAAGAGGGTATTAAAGATTGGGAGTGGGAATGGGCTAACAAAAAGGGTGGTAACTACACTGCCGAACCTAAAGGTGATGCCTACGAAATTGCCAAACAACTATTTGACAAATACTATCAGAAAATGAAAGAGACCTATGCGTCTTCAAACATGTAAATAAAAGATCAAAAACGGGTGAGTTCATCCACTGGAATCTGTAAGGTGAAGGTGGGTGACTTTTTTTGATGCTAAGCTTTATGTTAATTCCTTCCTTTCACACATGATAAACTACTGGAAACTAACTCTCATCTTTATATTATACCCTTGTATTTTTTTACAAGCGCAATCAACTTCTCCATATAGTTTAGTCGATCCATTTATTGGGACTGGCTATAGCGATGCACCAACCAATTGGGGCAACGAAGGTGGATTATATCCCGGAGCAGTTTATCCTCATGGTAGTGTTCAACTCTCTCCCGAGACTGGAGTGGCTGCACAAAGAGGTTATCATTATGAGGAGAAGAATATCTATTATTTTACTAGTTACAGTCATCATAGTGGTTATCCATCTGGAGCATCAGGGCAGATTCAGGTAATGCCTGTAAAAGATACTTTGTTTATTGCTGGAAAAAGCTATCGTCCATTTGAGCATAAAAGTGAAAAGGCTGAACCCGGATTTTACAGCGTGCAATTTTCAGATGATCAAACTCGCATAGAAACAACTACCTCTAAGCGAAGTGGCATCTATAAATTTACTTTTCCAAAGGGAATCACTCCTTATATATATATAGGTGATGCTGGTGATTTAAATGTAATTTCAGAAACAAGCATTTCTGGAACAAAAGCGAATGTTTATTTTGAGTTTAGTGAAGGTTTTACAAAATCAATACATTCTGAAGGAGGGATGATTCTATCTTTTCCGGTTTCAGAATCTGAAAAAGTAATAGAATTGAGATTGTCACTTTCTAATGTGAGTTTAGAGAGTGCCATTAAAAACTTTAATGCAGAAATTAAAGATAAAAGTTTTGATGAAGTTCGAACAGCAGCTAAAAGTGAATGGGAGAAGAAGTTAGCAGTTATCGATATCGATGATGAAGATGTAGCTAAGAAAAAGACATTTTACACTGCGCTCTATCATTCATTATTATTGCCTTGGGTAATCAGTGATGTTGATGGAAACTATAAAGGCAGAGATGGCAAAATCCACAAGACTGAAGGAGAATTTGAATATGGTGGTTTTTCAGCTTGGGATACTTATCGCTCTTTGCATCCATTATTGACCTTGCTCTTCCCGGATATTCAAAAAGACATGATGTTGTCTTTGTTGAACATTTATGAGCAAACTGGTAGCTTACCTGCTGACCCAATGACAGGTAACCATACTGTACCTGTTTTGGTAGATTCTTACCTTAAAGGTATTGAGCTAGACAAAGACTTGCTTTACAAAGCGATGTTGGAGAGCATCGATCAACCACCATTTATCAGACATCATTTAGAAGATTATCACAAATTAGGTTACCTTCCATCAGACATTCCAGAGTCAATTACCAGAACTGTGGAATATGCTTATGATGATTGGGCTTTGGCTCAGTTTGCCAATATAATGCAAGATGATGCTATCTATCTTAAAGCTTTGGATAGGAGTTTAGGTTACCGACATGTGTTTAATCCGGAAACACTATTTATGCAGCCTGTAAAAGATGGTGAATTTAATAGCAATCCGGGAACATTCGGTTACAAAGAAGGTGACCAATGGGTTTATACTTTTGCTATTCCATTTCAACCAGTTGATTTGGTAAACTTGATGGGTGGAGATGCAAGTTTTACTAACATGTTAGATTCAGCACTATCAAATGAGATCATCTTGTTTGATAATGAGACCATGTTTCATGTGCCTTATATGTTTACTTATGCCAACCATCCGGAACTTACACAACAATGGGTGCACGATGTTTTGGCGAACAGGTTTTTGCCAACTCCCGGAGGTATTCCCGGTAACGACGATTTAGGTTCTATGTCGAGTTGGTATGTGTTTAGTGCCTTGGGATTTTACCCAACTGCTCCGGGTAAACCTTATTATGATATGGTAGCTCCACTATTTAAATCTGCTACTGTGCATTTGCCTAACAATCTAGATTTGGTGATTCAATCCGATAAGAAATCAGTTAATGACAAATACATTCGATCAATAAATATTGATGGAAAGTCGCATGATAAACTTTGGATTTCGCATGAGCAATTAACTACTGCTGGTACATTATCTTATCAAGTTCAGGAAACTACTTTTTCAGATTATCCAGAATATTCCAATCCTGCTTTGTTAACTGAAATACATGATAAGCCGGCAATTGAAATTAGAGAGTTAGAGCTTCCCAAAAAGGTAGTTTTTCCTAATGAAGAAGTGCCCGTTTACTTCACACTAGAGAACAAGGGAAGTATAGGTACCAAAAAGGTAGCTTTAAAAATTAATGGCGAAGAGTATACTTCTAAATACTGCCTTGTTCCCTCAAATGGAAAAATTTCTGATACTTTATATTGTAAATTATATGAGTTAAACAAAGTAGAGGTAGCACTTTCAGGTTTTGATGAAGTACATACTTTAAAGGTAAAACAACCTAAGTTGCCCATGTCGAATCAATTTGAGGTAAGTGAGATTGCTTTGAAAACATTGGTTGAGTCTGGCAAAGAGCAACAGCTGACAGTCTCGATCAAAAACATTGGTTGGAAAGCTTATCAATTTAAGATTCCAGTGCAAGAAGATGAAAGTACAATTTTCAATTTTGAATTGAATTTGCAACCGGGAAAGTCTAAAACACTTACATCTACATTTACAACTTCTGCACAGGGAATACATTCAGTTGCTATTGGGAATGTATCTCAAAACTATAAAACCTATGTAAGTGCCACCGAATCGAAAGTGTTGGATTTACAATTGGCAAAAAGAACAGATGCAGGTTTAATACAAGATATTTCTGGATTTGAGAATCATGCAAGTATTGAAACTGTTGGACAAGAGTCAGAAGAGACTTCTTTTGACAAGCTTCCATACTTCGATAAAAATATGCTAATAGATATTCCAGAATCTCAAAGTCTAGATCAGTTTAATGAATCGATTACCATGATGGGTTGGTTGTATCCAGCTAAAAACAATCAGGGTAAATCAATAGACTTGATTACAAAAGGAGATAACCATGTATTACAGCAAACATCTTCGGGTAGTTTAAACTTTTTTGCTGGAGGCTGGGGTAGAGGTGAATGCAATGTGCCTTTACCATCTAATTGGATTGGCAACTGGCACCACATTGTTGGAGTTTGTGTAGGCACCATTTTAAAAGTATATATCGATGGTGTTTTTGCTGGTAGTCTTCCTTTAGAAGCGCCTAAAAATTTAACTGTAAAAGGTAAGTGGGCAATCGGCAGAAATGAAGAGTTTCCCGGTGAAAGAATCTACGAAGGTTACATGGATAATGTAAAAATATTTGGTGAAGCTTTAACAGAAAGTGAGGTATCGGCTATTTATAAATCTGAAAAGCAAAGTCACAATTCAACTCCATAATTTTAAGATTTTGTTCGATCTGTATTAAAATTTCAAAAAATATCTATGAATACTAGATGAATAAAAAAAAATAAATATTCATTTTGATTTCAAATCATAAAATATAAAAATACCCAGATTTAATAGTAATATAAAATTATGTTTGGGTAACATTGAGAATGGCAAATTATTAAACTCAATAAGATATATACTTATTGGGTATTGTAAAATCGGTTTAGTTCTAAAACTATAAGTGAATTAAAAAAGAGGTTTTTTTCTTATTTTGAATTTTGCTAGATTGAGAAGATAATTATCATCATAATCAATTTGCTTTGGAAAAAGTAGATCAGGAACAAATTAGTACTTTGTTAAGTAAAATCTCAAATCAAGATGATCAAAAAGCATTTGAGACTTTATTTAAGCTATACTTTGAGAAGTTGCTTAATTTTTCAAAGAACTACATCTCGCAAAAAGAATTAGCAGAGGAAATTGTTTCTGATGTATTTGTAAAACTCTGGAAAAACAGAAAGAGCCTATTAGAGATCAAGTCTATTCATACTTATCTTTATATAGCTACAAAAAACCAGTCTTTAAATGCCATAGATAAATATCAAAAGAGACCTGTTTTTTCAATAGATAAAAGCTTCTATAATAAATTCCATTTTAGTTCAGACCCCGGTAGTGCGCTCGAATACAAAGAGTTACAGTCTTTATTGAATACTGCTGTAGAAAAACTTCCTTTCCAATCTAAAATGGTTTTTAAATTAGTTAAAGAAGACGGCCTAAAATATAAAGAAGTGGCCAGCATATTAGACATTTCTCCTCGAACAGTAGAAACACATTTAGTGCGTGCTGTAAAGAAGCTAGAAGTGTCTCTAGAAGACTATTTGGCTAAGAAAAAGAAGCTCAAAAAGCATGGCCAGATTATCTCGATAATTTTTTTCTTATTTTTTTTACTTCCCTTGTAAGTAATTTTTGAATTACTCCTGTCTATAAATAAAAAAGCGCATAAAAATGGAAAATGATAGATTCAGGCTATTATTAGTCAGAAAAATGGCTAATGAAATAACATCAGCCGAATCAAAAGAATTAGATGCATTATTGAAAAACGATAAGTTAAAACAACTTAAGTATAATACCTTAATCAATTATAAAAATACCAATAGTGAAGAATCTGATTTAGATGAGCTTTTTAGTATTACGATGAGCAAAATAGCTTTAGAAGATAAACAACAGACTGCTCAGTCACAACCAAAAATTGTGAACTCGAAAAATCCGAAATTAGAAGTTTCTTACTGGTTAAGATCTTCTTGGAAATATGCGGCTGTTTTTTCTTTAATCGTAATATCATCCATATTCTATATTAGTTACAACAAAGGCATCTTCGAAGAAGATATACAGAAAGTTGCAGCTATAGAATATATAACAAAGTCGACTTCAAAGGGTCAGAAGCTTTTGGTTACATTACCAGATGGTTCTAGCATAAAATTAAATTCTAATACGCTTATTAAGTTTAGAAAAGATTTTAATAACAAAAGAGAAGTTTACTTAGAAGGAGAAGCATTTTTTGATGTAGCAGAAAATCCTGAAAAACCTTTTACTGTAAATGCAAGAGGTTTACTTACTACCGCATTAGGTACTTCTTTTAACATTAGAAACTTTGCCGAAGATGAGCAAGTAACTGTAATGCTTGCAACTGGTAAAGTGGTAGTAGAAGACCTAAAAGATACAACTAATATACATTTCCTTAACCCAACAGAACAGCTAACTTATAATACTAACAACAAGCAATCTACCAAGAGTAATTTCAAGATGGAATGGATATCGTGGAAAGACGGAACGCTCTATTTTGAAAATGCCAACATCAAACAGATTAAACAGCAAATAGAATTGTGGTATGATGTGGATGTAAAACTCAAGGGAAATATTAATTGCTCAGTAAACGGAAGCTATACAAATAAGAGTCTTAAACATGTACTTGATGGTATTAAGTTTAGCGCTGGAATAGCTTACGAGATAAATGATAATGAAATTATTTTAACAGGTAAGTAAAGAAAAATATGAAAAATACTAGTTAGCTAATGTTTTATCCAGTTTGATGAAAATCTGCTGAACTATTTTTAATGTAAAAAAACCAAAGATTACTCTAGCAAAATTGTGTGGCAACAATAGGGAAGTAATCCTTGGCTTATATTGCCCTTGATGAATTATTCACCAAAAACTTTCCAATTTATGAAGTTTAAATTACTCAGACAAGTTTTACTCATGTCAAAATATGGTATACTTGGAATTATTATGCAATGCTTTCTGTATTCTTTCCTGATAGCCAAGGAAGGTGCAGCGCAAAAGCCAAGTATCGAAGACGTTTACGTTTCAGTACGTCTCGAAAATCAAAAGTTGAAAGATGTATTTAAGCAAATCGAAAATCAAACAGGTTTTGGGTTTGTGTTTGATGCACGCAACATCGATAAAAATCAGACAATAACTTATACTGCCAATAATGAGTCGTTAGCTGATTTGCTTAGAGAAATTGCAAAAGATTCTGGATTAACATTTAGAAGAATAGACGAAAATATACATGTCAGAAAAAATACTTTATTTTCTGAGCCAATTACAGAAGTATTAGAGCAAGAAGTTGTAAGAGCTGTTATTTCTGGTACAGTTACTAATGCCGAAGATCAAGAACCATTGCCGGGTGTTAGTATTATTGTAAAAGGAACTACAACTGGTACTACTACAGACTTCGATGGTAAGTTTATGTTAGAGGCTGCTGTTGGTTCTGTTTTACAATTTAGCTATATCGGTTTTGTGGCTCAAGAAATAGAAGTAACTAACCAAACTAATTATTCAATTGCATTAGTACCAGATGTTGAGCAATTAGAAGAACTAGTTGTTGTAGGTTACGGCCAGCAAGAAAAGAGCGATGTAACTGGTGCTATCTCTTCTGTAAAAGGTAAAGATTTACAAAACATGCCAGTTTCTGACCCATCTCAAGCTTTACAAGGTAGAGCAGCAGGTGTGCAAATTGTAAGAAACGGTGGTGCTCCGGGTCAAGCTGGTTCAATTAGAATTAGAGGTACAGGTACTATTAATAATGCAAACCCATTGATAGTTATCGACGGATTTCCGGGTGGTGATCTAAACTCAATCAACCCGAATGATATTGAGTCAATGGAGATTCTTAAAGATGCATCGTCTTCTGCTATCTATGGTACTAGAGCTGCAAACGGTGTAATCATTATCACTACAAAAAGTGGTAGTAAAGGTGATAGATTAAAATTCTCTCTTAACTCTTACTATGGTACTTCATCAGCGATAAACACGATCGATGTTTTAGAAGCAGATGATTTAGCTATGTTAAAAAGAGAAAGATATACGAATGATGGTATAGAAGTAAATTCAATTTGGGAAGACCCTCAATACCAAACACAACAAACAAACTGGCAAGACGAATTATTAGGAAGAGGAACTATTAGAAACATAGATGCTAACTTAATGGGAGGCGGAGAACACTCTACTTATGGTATCTCCTTAGGATTCTATGACGAAGATGGTTTGATGAACAACTCTTACTATAAGAGGTATAACTTTAGAGTAAAATCTACCCATGAAATTGGAAAGAGATTCAAGTTGAATCAGAACTTACAATTAACAAGTAGAGAAGGTAACTTTTTAAATACTACTTCTGCTCAAACTGGTATTTTATGGTCTGCGATCAGATTCCATCCTGGACTTCCAGTTAAATACGCAGATGGTTCTTATAGCTCTTCTCAAATTAGTAGCGAATTTGGTGATATAAATAACCCAATATTTACTGTAGATACTAATGACGAAAACGAGAAAAACTATCGTATTTTAGGTTCGATTGGTGGTGAGTTTAAAATTACTGATGATTTAAGTGCAAAAGCTAATTTTGGTGTAGACGCCAATATCTACGATCACTACAGATTCGAACAACAAGTGCTTGATCAAACAAGAACTACTTCAATAAATAATTTACTTCGTGAGAATGAACAGTATTACTCTATACTAACAGAGTATTTCCTTAACTACAATAAGCAAATTGGAGAAGACCACAATATTAATATCGTAGCAGGTTATTCTGCTCAAACATTTAATACTAGTGGATACAGCGTAGAAGGACAAGGTTTCGAAAATGAAGATTATGATCTAAGAGACTTAGGAAACGCTACTACAATTACAGAAGCAGATGATACTAAAGAATATACTGCATTACAATCTTGGTTTGGTAGAGCGAACTATAGCTACAAAGATCGCTACTTATTAACTGCTACATTTAGATCTGATGGATCATCTAAATTTGCTGACGGTAATCGTTGGGGTTATTTCCCAGCATTCTCGTTAGGTTGGAGAATATCTGAAGAAAGCTTCTGGAATGTTTCTTTCATCGATAACTTGAAATTAACTGGTGGTTGGGGACAATTAGGTAACCAAAATGTAGACCCATTCCAATATTATAGTAAACTTAGAGTTTCAAATGCTTACTCTTTTGGTGGAACAGGTGTAACTGGTACTGCTCAAACATTAATTGCTAACCCAGACATTTCTTGGGAAACTGCAGAGATGAGTAACTTTGGTATTGAAGCAGCTTTCTTACAAGGCAGATTATTTACAAACATCAATTACTTTGTAAAAACTACTAAAGATATGTTGTTGCCAGTTCCTGCTGTTGGTGCTCAAGGTACTGCAGATGTTCCAGATAGAAACGTTGGAGAGCTTCAAAACAAAGGTTGGGAGTTTGAGCTTGGTTACAACAACACCTCAGGTGGTTTAACTTATAGCATCAGCGGTAATGCCTCATTCATTAAAAATGAAGTTACTAAGTTAAATGCACCTTATATTGAATCTCAAAGATATGGTAGACCAAATCAAGAAGTTGCTAGAACTTATGTTGGTGAGCCATTGGCTTCTTTCTATGGTTGGGTAGCAGATGGTTTATACCAAAACGAGGCAGAAATTGCTAACGATCCTGCACTAGCAAACGATTCTAGAAGAGAAGATGGATTAATCCAACCAGGTGATACCAAGTTTGTTGACTTGAATGGTGACGGAATGATCAATGACGAAGATAGAAAAGTAATTGGTAGTCCTCATCCAAAAATGACTTATGGTATCAATGCTAGTGTAAGTTATAAAGGCTTCGATTTAAGTATGTTCATCTTGGGTGAGGCAGGCAAAGACATCTTTAATGGTGATAGAATGCAAGGATTAGACCCTACCTATTCTTATAACATGTATGCAGAAACTTTAAACAGATGGAATGGTGAGGGCACTAGTAATTCTATTCCAAGAATGACTACTAGCTCAAATAACTTAAATCACCGTAGCTCTACATTGTTTATAGAAGATGGTGGATTTATGAGACTTAAAAACCTTACTTTAGGTTATACACTTCCAAGTCCGATTAGCGAAAAAGTAGGTGTTTCAAGAGCGAGATTCTACGTAACTGGACAAAACATATTTACAATCACCAACTATTCAGGTATCGACCCTGAGCTAGGTTATACAGATGGTAACCTACAGTTAGGAGTTGACTATGCACAGTATCCGCAAGCTAGATCATGGATATTCGGAGCTACGCTCAATTTTTAATTAAAAATTTAGGTGGTTATAAAATTTAAGAAAAGACTTTATATATGAAATCTTTAAAATTAACAATAATTACTTCTTCGCTGATACTGCTATCTCTGGCAAGTTGTAAAGATGATTTACTAGAATCTACCATGTTTGGCGAAAATACTTCAGACAAGTTCTGGAGAAACGAAACAGACGTAGTATCAGCAGTAAATGCTATTTATTACCCATTGTTAGAAGAAAACTATTGGGGACACGCCGAACAAAAATTTAACCTTCCTGATGATGATGATTACAGAGCGGGTGACCACTCAGAAGATCAATCTCTAGAAGAGTTAACTTTTGATGCAAGTAATGCTGGTTTAAGATATAGCTGGTCTCATAAGTATGAGATGATCTCAAGAGCTAATTCAGTTTTGATAAATGCTCCAGATGTAGAGATGGACGAAGATGTAAAAAACAGATCTTTAGGAGAAGCTTATTTCTTAAGAGGTTTTTCATTCTGGAGATTACACGTAATTTATGGTGCAACTCCGATCATCTTAGAAGAAGACAAATTGAACAGTGACTTCAACAAAGCGAAGCCTACTATCGAAGAGATGCAAGCACAAATAGAGAGTGATTTGTTAATGGCTGCTGAGCTATTACCAGAAAGCTATCAGGCAGATACTGAAAACTTAGGTAGAGTGCACAGCGGAACGGCTTATGGTTTACTTTGCAAATTGTACTTGTACATGGAAAGATTTGAAGATGCTATTGAAGCTGGTAACCATGTAATTAATGGTCCATATCAATTAGCAGATAGTTTTTCTGAAAACTTTGTAGTAGAAACAGAAAATAACCCTGAGATGCTATTTGCAGTACAAGCATTACAATCTTGGGCTACTTCAACTTGGAACATATATACAACTCCAAGAGCATGGGGTGGTTGGGATTTCCACGAGCCACTTCCTAGCTTAATTGAAGAGTTTGAAGAAGGCGATCCTAGATTAGATGCTTCTGTTTTTATGCCGGGTGAAATGGTTGATATTGGAGGAGAGATGGAAGAGTACACTTCAGATTTATCTTCTACTGGTTACCACTACCAAAAATTTGCAACTTGGACTTCTTCTGGAGGTATTAGCGAAGACGATAACGTTCCTCTTTTAAGATCAGCAGATGTTTATTTACTAGTTGCAGAAGCTAAAATAAGACTAGGTCAAAGTGGAGATGCTGAGCTTAATGTAGTAAGAGAAAGAAGTGGCATGTCTGAAATTACTGGTGCTACTATGGAAGATATTATCCATGAAAGAAGAGTGGAACTTGCTGGTGAAAACCAAAGACACTTCGACTTAATGAGATGGGACAAAGCGGGTATTGTAGACATTGTTGCAATTTATGGTGAAGATCGTGGTACTTTCGATCCTCCAAGAGTATTTAATAGAACTAAACATTATTACTATGCTATTCCTCAAACAGAAATAGACTTAAGTAATGGTACACTTATCCAAAATGACGGATATTAATTATTATATAATTTGAACTCTAAAGCCTGGGTACTTTGTACTCAGGTTTTTCTTACAAACCAATGGCCACTATGCGAATTACTAAAATCCTTACTGGTGTTTTCATATTTGTTGCCTTCATCTATGCTTGTGATGATGCCAGCCAGATAGACCCAGCTAATATTTATGGTGAGTGGAAAATAGATTCTGTTTACTCTTACCAAAATGGATTTGACATGATGAAACGCGGGAACGATAACTGGCCAACTTACGAATACTTTAACTCGGGGAAAATATCAGAAAAAAACTACGGAGTAAATAAAGAATTTTTGTTTGACATAGTTTCAGAAGATTCTATGATCTATAAAAATCCTGATGA
>PBYL01000379.1 GCA_002729595.1 Thalassovita sp.
AAAAGCCCAGACCACATAGGTCTTGGCTCTATGCCAGAAACCAATTTAGTCGGCTCCCACTGTGTTAAGCCATAAGCACCTAATCCCAAGAGAACCAGTAAATTAACAGACACAATGGCTATTTCGACCTTGGTCATCTTACCGACTCCTGCCAAATTTAAACCCACCAAAGCCACTACAATACCAGCAGCTAAAAAGCGGATAATGGTTTCATTTCCATGAAATGCAAAAGAGAGATAATGCCCAAAAGCATAAGCGTAAACGGATATGGTGAGCACATAACCCAATACAAGCATCCAAGCCAAACTGCCTGCAATTTTTTCTTTGTCTATTTTCTCAAGAAAAGCAAAAGCTCCTCCGCTTTCTCCATACTTGTTAGAAAGGTACACATAACTGTAAGTGGAGACAATCGCCAATATTCCAATGAACAAAAAAGCGAACCAAGTCCATTGAGCTGAAACAGCTATTACAACTCCCAGTACAGTATAAATTCCACCTCCTACCATTCCGCCTGCAGCCAAAGCCCAGACAGAAACCGGATTTAATTTCTTAGACATCCTAAATAATTTTACCTGATTAAAATATCTATTTGAGGATTATCACTTTTGGAATGTGAATATTTCGGTGGAAGGGATCGAGTGTTGTTGTTATAGTAAATTAATCTTCTAGCTGTCATTTTAGTAGTTATTTATAGATGCTGGAGCCACAATTTCTCATGGCAAATAATTGAATCACATTAAATTAACTTTCACAAAATGAAACTGTTTAGAGAGATTTTAGATAATTCTCAATGTTGTAGTTGAGCTAGATAAAATTGCTGTTTACAGATAATATCCTCAATTTTTTAGGAAATTTTCTTAATTAGAAAGAAATTAACAATGTATAAACACCTTTTAATTCATCTGAAACTAATTACACATACTCCATCATGAAAAAAATAAAAAAGGAAGATATTAAGCAGGAAGTATTCGACCTATACGATGACTATGCACATAATAAACTAGACCGAAGAGAATTTATGGAAAAGCTTTCTGGCTATGCCGTTGGTGGGCTTACCGTTACTTCTCTCATGAGCTTTATATTACCAAATTACAACGACACTATTCAAATCTCAGAAAATGATCCTAGTTTAAAAACAGAGACA
This sequence comes from Thalassovita sp., assembly GCA_002729595.1. GTDB lineage: Bacteria > Bacteroidota > Bacteroidia > Cytophagales > Flammeovirgaceae > Chondrinema. The sequence goes on from PBYL01000379.1 coordinate 1,145, forward strand.
ATTACTTACCAATCGCCAAAAGGTGGTGGAGAGATAAAAGCCCAACTTTCTAGACCTGCAGACGCAACAGGTAAACTACCCGGAATTGTTGTGGTGCACGAAAATAGAGGTTTAAACCCACACATCGCAGATGTTGGTAGAAGAGCTGCTGCCGCAGGTTTTATTTCTATCTCACCAGATGCTTTAACTCCGCTAGGTGGTTATCCAGGCAATGATGATGATGGCAGAGAATTACAAAGAAAGCGCGATAGAAATGAGATGTTAGAAGATTTTATTGCTGCTTTTGATTACCTGAAAGTACATCCTGAATGCTCAGGCAGCATTGGCGTAGTAGGTTTCTGTTTTGGTGGATGGATTTCTAATATGATGGCCGTAAAAGTATCTGATTTGGCAGCGGCTGTTCCTTTTTACGGTGGACAACCTCCAATAGAATCTGTACCAGATATTAATGCGCTACTCTTGTTGCAATACGCTGGCTTAGACGAAAGGGTAAATGCCGGCTGGCCTGAGTATGAGAAAGCATTAAAGGCAAATGATAAAGAATATACCACTTACATTTATCCAGATGTGAACCACGGTTTCCACAACGATTCTACTCCGCGATACGACAAAGAAGCTGCCGAATTAGCATGGAGGAGAACCATTGAGTTTTTTAAGAAAAATCTAGCCTAGATTACACAAGGTTGGATGAATTGAAAGCATTTATCCAACCTTATTTTACACGAACATAAGTTTCTATAATCTCTTGTTTGATGCCCAAATCTTCAATCTCTTCCTCTCCTTTTTGCACCAAAGTATCTCCTGTTATCTGAATGGTAAATGTAAAATCGTGACCTTCCCATTCTCTAAAATTACAGAATTGTAGATGCTCGATGTATTGATCACCTGCAAGCTCATATTTTCCACCACCGGCTACAAAAGAAGCTGTCGAATCTTTGCCATTGTTTAAGTCATGATTTAGAAAAGAGAAATGAGTGCCGTTTAAAATTTTAATCATCTCTTTGCCTTCCATGTGGTCTGTACTGCTGCTATCTCCTCTAATGGTGGTGGCTTTTAGCAGTTTCCATGTGCCTTCTATAGGAAGTTTTTCAGTAGTTAGTTCAGTTTTTTTACTGCAAGCGAAAAGTAGTAATGCTAAAAAGATAGTATGCGTTTTTTTCATTTAAATATTTAATTAATGATGATTTGATGATGCTGAGACCAGCAAAATTTAGCCGCGCAAGATATCAATTTTCTTTGATGAAAATCTTAAAATTGAGTGGTTTCATTTCCATAAATCCTTAAAAATAAAATCAGCTATACAAGCATCTAAGCTTATCTCTTTGTAACTTGAATTAGTAAATCTTAAGCGAATCTTAAGAATTCTTTAATGGTTTATACAGTAAAAACTGCAATCTTTGAGAAATGAGAATCTTAGTTGTTGAAGACGAACCGGGCATTTCGAGGTTCCTACAGCAGGGACTTGAGGAAGAATCATTTGCTGTTGATATTAGCGAAGAAGGCAAACAAGCTTTGCAAATGGCACTTACTGGTGAATACGATCTTTTACTCCTCGATTGGATGGTGCCGGGAATGAGTGGTATAGAGATTTGCCGACAATTTAGAAAGTCTTTTACAGATACCCCTATTATATTCTTAACTGCCAAAGATACTGTAGAAGAAACAGTTTTTGGTTTGCAAGCAGGAGCCAACGATTATATTAAAAAGCCGTTCCATTTTGATGAATTACTGGAAAGAATAAGGGTGCAACTGAGGTCAAAATCGAGCCAAAACAATGTGTTAAAATTGGGTGATATCGAATTAGACTTAGATACGCACCAAGTAAGCAGAGATGGAGAAGAAGTTTTTCTCACTCAAAAAGAGTTTGCCCTGCTCGAATATCTGCTTAGAAACAAGGGAAAAGTCTGCCGAAGAACCCGAATTATAGAAAGTGTTTGGGATATCCATTTCGAATACAACACCGGAATTATAGATGTAAATATTAATGCTTTGCGCAAAAAACTGAAACTTAAAAACGAAGAGCTCATCAAAACAATTAGAGGTGTCGGTTACATTGCCAAAGAAATATGAATTTAAGCTTTAAACATAGAATTGCCCTTCAATACTTAGTTGCTACAGGAATTATAGTAGCCATTGTGTTTTTTACTGTGTGCACCATTGTAGAACAGGTTGTGTATGAAAATATAGACAATGACCTTACTTACGAAGCCGACATGCACACACGAGAAATCCACATTAACAACGATTCCATTCTTTTTACCCATAAAGAAGAATGGGAAGAAAGGGAACATAGAGAAGTACAGGTAAACCCCGTTTTTGTGCAGGTAATGGATGTACACGGCACTTTAATGGACAAATCGCCAAACCTGAATGAACAAAAACTAATTTTCGATAATTCTAAAAAATTAGGCTCGCATTTCAATTCTATGCTTAATGGCAAGAATATTAGACAAGCACAAATGCCCATTCAATTTAATGGAGAATTAAAGGGATATATCTTGGTTGCCATCTCCCGAGAAGCTTCAGAAATTGTGGTGAACAGGCTCAAAAATGTATTGCTTATCTCCTTCCCTATTATATTAATTGGCTTGTATTTTATCTTTCAGTTTGTGGCAGATAGAAATATTGAACCTGTAAAAAAAATCACGGAAACTGCTAAGCAAATTACCCAAAACAACTTGAACAAAAAGGTAGCTTTGCCTACAAACAAAGACGAACTCTACGATTTATCGCTTTCCATCAATAATCTGTTAGATAGATTGCAAAGCGCTTTTGCTCGTGAAAGACAGTTTACTTCTGATGCTTCTCACGAACTTCGTACGCCGATTTCATCTGTTCAAGGTACTTTAGAAGTGTTGATTAGGAAAGAAAGAAAACCGGAAGAATACACCGAAAAAATTCTCTTCTGCTTAACTGAGCTTCAAAAGATGTCTTACACCATTAATCAATTGCTTTTGCTAGCCAGAATAGACAATCAATATGAAAACCAGATAATTGAAGAAGACTTTTTATTAAATATTATTGAAGGTGTAAGAAGTAAATATGTAGATTTTATTCAAGATAAAGAGCTGCATTTTTCAATCATTAATAACACTAAAACAGAGCCTCGTTCTGCCAAATTTCACACAACTTTGTTGTTTGAAAACATCATTAGCAATGCCATTAAATACACCGATAAAGGAGGCAATGTATCTATCACTATCGATGAAAATCCTTGTAAATACCTTTGTAAGGTTACTGATAATGGAATTGGTATAAAGCAAGATGATCTCGCCAATATTTTCACTCCCTTTTTCCGATCTAATGCACTTTATCAAAAAAATATTACTGGTAGTGGCATTGGTCTTTCTATTGCAATGCGTGCAGCAAATGCGATAAAAGCAGAAATTGAAGTAGAAAGTGAGTATGGAAAAGGTACTACCTTTAAAATCGTCTTAAGGAAATCTTAAGAAAAGTTTAAGATTATCTTAAATAAGCTGCTTTAGTTTTGAAGCAAACAACCTGTACATTTAAATTATCGCCTATTCTTAAGCATTACCATCAATAAATATTATTCTGAATTAAAACCGAATGTAATTTAAAACAAATGTTGATTGGTAAAAATGATAAAATCATCATCTTACAATGCTTAAAAAAGCTATTTAAAATGCTCAAATAGCCACTTCTTTTAAAAAAATCTTAATAAAAAATCACAAAAAGGGACATTATTGAATTTTTGATTGTTGGAATCAACAAAACAAATATGCATATGAAAAAACACATTTTATCCAGCTTATTTTTCATTCTGCTATCAGGAGCTATGTTTGCGCAAGACTGGCAAACTGATATTGATAAAGCTAAAGAATTAGCAGCAGATGAAGGACTACCAATTGTACTTGTGTTTCAGGGATCAGATTGGTGTGCGCCATGTATCAAACTAGACAAAGAAATTTGGAGCACAGATGAATTTAAAGAATACTCTAAAGACCATTTCGTAATGCTTAAAGCAGATTTTCCTAGAAAGAAACAAAATGCTTTAGAGGCAAGTCAGAAAGAGCACAACGAAAAACTGGCGGAGACATATAACAGAAATGGCTATTTCCCTTATGTAGTTGTTCTCGACAAAGATGGGAAAGAATTGGGCTCTACAGGCTATCAACATGTGAAACCGTCAGAATATATAGCACTTCTCGAATCATTTAAATAAGATTAGCCTTGTATCCATCATTTGCTTTAATATTCAGTTTGTTGATGTTTTTTTCAACAAATACAATGAGCCAGCAGCCTTACAAACGCACACTCAAATTAATGGGTAGTCGCTTTGATATTACCGTTGTGGCCAATAATGAAAGTGAAGGAAATGAATACATCGATCTTGCTATAAGTGAAATCACGAGAATTGAGAAGCTAATTTCTTCATGGAATAATCAATCGCAAACATCTTTAATTAACCAAAATGCAGGCATAAAACCTGTTAAGGTAGACCATGAATTATTTAGTTTGATAGAAAGAGCTATTGCCATTTCGAATCTTACCGACGGAGCATTTGATGTGAGCTATGCCTCCATGGACAAAATCTGGAAATTCGATGGAAGTATGACAACCATGCCTGCTGAAGAAGCTATAAAAGCATCTGTTTCTAAAGTAGGCTTTAAAAACATCATACTCGACAAAGAAAATAACACCGTCTTTTTGAAACAGAAAGGAATGAAAATAGGTTTTGGAGCTATTGGTAAAGGTTATGCTGCCGATAAAGCTAAAACTTTACTGATGCAGAAAGGCGTAGTTTCAGGTATTATCAATGCTTCGGGAGATATGAATACTTGGGGAAAACAACCAGATGGTAGCGACTGGCAAGTGGCAATTACGAATCCTTTAAATAAAAATAAAGCTTTTGCCATTTTACCAATTACCGATGGCGCAGTGGTAACCTCTGGAGATTATGAGAAATATGTAACATTCAACGGAACGAAGTATACACACATAATCGATCCAAGAACTGGTTATCCGGCAACTGGTATTACGAGTGTAAGTGTTTTTGCTCCAAAAGCCGAGTTAGCAGATGCATTGGCAACTTCTGTTTTTGTAATGGGAATAGAAACCGGCATCAACAGAATTAACCAGATACCAAAGGTTGAATGCATCATAATAGATGAAAAAGGTAACATATTTACATCAGATAATATTAAGATTGACACAAAATGATTCAGAAATTATTAATAACATTACTTATCGCGCTCAGCTTCTCGTCTTGTGTTGCTGTGAAAGAATACGAAAAAATAAATATTAACGACCCTGATATGCTGTTGGGTGATAAAAAATCTGACAGATATATCAGCACTTTTCAAGCTTATCGCGAAGCTGCTGCTGGGGCAAATGGCGGAAAAACAGGTGGTGGATGTGGGTGTAATTAATCCTAGGTGATGAAGCAGTTATTAACGATAATTTTGGTATGCTTTGGTGCAATGGTATATGCACAAGATACCACTCAGGTTTATAAAAAGAGGGTTTTAGAAAACACTGAGATCGACTTTCTTACCAGTTATTATTCGCAAGATGGAAACAATGCCGCAGTAAGTGGTGGTATTGGCTCCGAAGAATTGACAGATGCAACTGGTGCAATTGTAATTTCTATTCCGCTAAATGATGATGATGTATTAACTATTGATGCAGGTATTTCTGCTTATACTTCCGCTTCGTCTAGTAACATAGATCCATTTGATAAAGGTACAGCTGATGCTTTTGTAGCGAGTTCTGGTGCATCTAGTTCAGATACTTGGGCTAACCTTACAGGTAGTTACAGCCATAGCTCAGACGATCGGAATAAAATCTGGTCGGCAAAACTATCTGTCTCCAATGAGTTCGATTACTTTTCTGTAGGTCTTGGAGGTGGTTACACACGCTTATTTAATGAGAAAAACACAGAAGTAAGCATTAATGGTAATGTTTACCTTGATACTTGGAAGGCTTTGTACCCAATAGAACTCAGACCTTTTGGTGAGGGTGGCAATGGTTTAAGCAATCGCTTATTTCAGCAAAATACCATTACTGGTAATGCCAATTACAATCCTAATTTTACTGAACTTGGCAGTGAAGGTAGAAACTCTTATTCTGTAGGTTTTGGCTTTTCTCAAATCCTATCAAGAAATGCGCAGGCTTCCTTTGCTTTAGATTTGGTTCAGCAAGATGGTTTGTTGTCTACGCCGTTTCAGAGAGTTTACTTTAGTGATGTAGCCAACTCTTATATCGATAATTTTCAATTGGCAGACGATATTGAAAGATTGCCTGATACGAGGTTTAAAGTAGCTATGGGTGGCCGATTCCACTATTTCATCAATGAGTATTTGGTGCTTAGAACTTATTACCGCTACTACTTTGATGATTGGGGTATTAAATCGCATACAGCAAATATCGAATTACCGATTAAGATAGGCAGTTTTACTTTCTATCCTTCGTATCGCTATTACGACCAAAGTGCTGCCGATTATTTTGCAGGTTATGAGGCACATGTATCTACTGAAGATTTTTATACTTCAGATTATGACCTTTCGAAGTATAATGCCAATCAATTTGGTTTTGGTGTTACTTACACAGACATTTTCACCAAGTTTAAACTGGGTAAATTCGGTCTTAAAAGCATCGATTTAAAGTATAATAATTACTCTAGAAACACTGGTTTAAAATCTAATATCATTTCAGCAGGCTTTAAGTTTGTGAGAAATTAGACATCCAAAATGGAAGTTTCTATTACAAAAAAAGGATCGACTAGTCGATCCTTTTTTTATTTATGCAATTGAGATTTTTAAAATTATCTCTTTATAATCTTAATTGAACTACTATTCTTATCACTGGTGATTGTTAAAATGTAAACCCCAGCTTTTAAGTTAGATATGTCAATTTTGCTATCGCTAACCTTCTTTACTTTTACTAAAGTTTTACCTGTAATGCTGGTAATTTTATAGTTGAATTTCTCAAGCGAAATGTTATCAGATTGAATAGCAATTACACCTTCTGTAGGATTTGGATATACGCTAAATAAAGCTTCTTTTTCATCAAACAATCCAGTAACTCCACTTTCTGTTAAATCAGCAGCAGTTCTTGGTAAAATCTGATAACCTTCTGCTACTTCACTGATAATACCAGTAATATCATAAGTTGCATCACTTACTTCAGTTCCTACCAGAGGGTGAGAAGTTGTTCCAATTCTCAAGATTAAATCATTAGAACCATCGGTAATTATGTAACTACCTGCAGTTAAAGTTCCTGCATTTTCAAATGAAACTCCTTTGATCACTACCAATTCAGATTCGTAATCTTCGCCAATTTCATCAATGCTTAGTTCTTGAGCTGTTGGTAAAGATGCATCTTGAGAAATCAATTCGATTTTAATTGGAGTTTCTGAGATTTGAAGTAAACCATTATAATCGGCCAATTTACCAGAGATCACTACGCTATCTCCTTGTACTAAAGATGATGATTCATTTCCTGCTTCTTCACTTCTTACTACTACTCCCGCAGTACCATCATAAATTACTCTGTTGTAAGGGCTGCTATTTCCGGCATCTATTACTACACCTGTAATCTTTACTTGTGTACCTTCTTCTTTTTCACGCGCTTCTGCAATAGTTACCAATGGAATTTCTACTTCGGTGATATCGGCTGCAAATCTTGGAGAAAGTTGATAATCATTATAGTACTGACTAATAAAACCAATAATATCAAAATTGCCCTCTGGAATTACAGTACCCACTAAAGGATGATCTGCCGAAGAAATTCTAAATACCAATTCATCTTCTCCATCAGTAATGGTGAAATTACCTGCTGAACCTCCACCTCCAAACACTTCTCCTGCTTCTTCAAAACTTACGTTTTTAATTACTACCAACTCAGATTCGTGTTCTTCTCCTACTTCGCTAATCGTAACTTCTTGTGGATCTGGTAATGTTGCATCAGACTTTAACAACTCTATTACAACTGGAGATTCTTCAATTTCTAACAGATTGTTATAATCTACTAAACCACCTTTTACTGTAATACTATCACCTAAACTGAAATTGGCAGACTCATTTCCGCTATCGAAACTTCTTACTAAAATACCTGCTGTTCCATCGTAGATGATTCTATTATCTTCATTGTTATTGCCAGCGTCTATCACCACACCAGACACATATACTACATCTCCGATTGACTTTGTTCTTGCCTGTGCAATGGTGATTAAAGACTGAGCACCTTCTACACCAGAAACTGCCAAGCTTACAGTTTCCATATTAGTTGAAGTATGCGTAACAGTTGCAGTATAAGTTTCGCCGTTAGCTTCTGTTGGCTCAAATTTTATGTAGATTTCAAACTCTTCTTCCTCTGTTTCATGTGTAAGGGTAATTGAGCTTGACCAGCTTGAATTATCTGTAGAAAGATAAAAAGGTGCTTCTACGCTTACAGTTACATCAGCCTCTAAATTATACGCTTTTAATGTATATAATTGAGATAAATAAGCACCTGCTTCTACAGTACCAAACTCTGCATTAAATGCCTCTGTATCAATAATTGACATTGGAGAAGAAGTATTACCCCAAATTTCTGCCACCCAATCAGGATTATCTACAAATGGATTTCTATTTCCCTGCTGCTCATAAATCGCTTCATTTCTGGCGATTTCCTCATCACTCACTGGGTCTTGTTCATGCCATTTAATCATGGTATAAAGTACTCCAATTTCTGGGTCACCTGAATGACTTATTCTGTCTACCAATTCTAAATCTCTGGTACCTTCGTATCTGGTTGCCATGTAGAAAAGAATTCTGGCAACATCTCCTTTTTTATCGTCTCTTGGGTCCCAAAAATCTGAATCTGTATAGGTATCTTCTGCTTCGCCTTCTGCATATTCTGCAGTATTAGGCAAATCGTTAAAATCTTTGTTACTCTTCGATGTATTTACTGTTGCATCTGAAGGAGTAAGGTTATGAATATCGGTATAGGCTGTGTCGGTATCTTCTGCAAAACCATGAGACTTTGGCCAAGTATGCTCTCTGTTCCAATAGTCTGGTTCGTTGTTAGAAGCAAAATTTTCTTTCGGGATGGAAGTGTTTTTATAGAAGAGGATAATATTATCTGAATTTTCAGGGTCTTCGTCTACAGTTTTTAAAACTTCTTTTACTTGCGAATATGTAAAAACCTTATGGCCGCTTATTATGGTGTGTAGTTTTTCTTTTAATGCCGCACCTGTCAACCCTTCTGTGCCATCGTAGTAATTTTCTGGTTGTGCATACGATGTAAAGTATGAAATTACTAGGAGTAGTAAAGTTGTTATTCTCAATAACATATGCTTTTTATAAATATTAGATAAAAGTAAAAAGCCCCCAGACAGAGCTAGGGGCCTTTAATTATTGTATTTCAAATTAATTAGTCAACTGGAACATATGCTCCGTCGCTAGTTAATATTAAATGCATTTGTAAATCACCACCTGGGTAAGTGTTATAAGTAACTAAGTACTTTTGCCCAACTTCGCTATCTGAGAAGTTAGTAAGAAGCACATAGCTAATAGCTTCTTGAATCTCAGCAGTAGTCCAAACATAAGTACTAAAGTTTCCATAAGAACCTAAGTTAGATCTAGAAGATTCTGTACCAAGATCAGAGTTAGCTGCAATTGCAGAGTAATCTGAACCAGATAAAGTGTATCTGATTGTGTTATCTGGAACCCAAGAACCATCTTCTTTACCGAATTGTAAAGTAGCTTCAGTTTCAGTAGCATAAGAAACCCACTCACCAGAAGTATATGTGTATAGGTTACCTCTTGTAGAAGTACTGCTGCTAGTGCTAGAGTAATATCTGTATAAAACAACCATTTCGTCTTCTTCTTGAGCATATGGGTATTTCATGCTTAATAAAGTAGGAACATAGCTATCTGCAGGAACTGAGCTGCTGAAGTTATCGTAGCTACCTGGAGCACCCATTGCATTGTAATCAGCAGAAGAAAGCATATAAACGTTTTCATCAAGTTCTTCCCAAGCAGCATCGTCTTCGCTATAAGTATAGAAAACATTGTAGCTATCAGTAGGAACAGACTCTCCAACTTCTACAGTTACACTACTTACTTCCCAAGCAGCAGCACCATCAGCATTGCTAGTGTAGTAGAATGCTACATAGATAGTTTCGTCTTCGTAAGCACTTAGGTCAATTAAAGAATTAACAAATGTCCAAGAAGAACCTTCTGGCCACTCGCTTAATTCAGCACTTTCCCAAGTTGCAGTAGTAACATCACCTGCGTAGTCAGTAGAAATTTTGATGTCAAGATCAGTACCTAATTCGTAATCGCTTAGGTAGTTAATTGCTTGATAGATATTTAAAGTAGCACCAGAAAGACCTGATAAATCGAAAGCTGGAGAAACTAACCAGTCTTCGTTAGCACCTTTGTTAAATGCACTGATGTAAGCATAACCATCACCAGAGTAAGAAGACCATCTCCATTCTTCAGAACCTTCAGTATCTAAAGAGTAACCAGTGTATTCAGCACTTAATTCTTCGTCAAAAGTTTCAGTGTGAACTACTTCACCGCTAATATCTTCGTATTCTTTAGCAGCATAGTCGTAGTTAGCAATTACGATCTCACCATCTATTGGATCTTGAATGCTAGAAGCTAAAATAGTTGGTAAGTAATCAGCAGCAGTGTAAGTATCGTTGAAGAAACCAGCTGAACCAGCTTCATCACTTACAGTAGCGTAATCTTCATCAGATAAGTAATAAGCATCTGCAGAAGTATAAGTGCTTACTGTTTCAGAAGAACCTCTGTAAAGATTATAAGCAACTGTGATTGAAGAACCATCACCTAAATGTCCAAACTGACCATTTAAGATACCTGGAACGTATTCTTTTGCTTCGTCTTCTGAATTAAAGTTACCATAAGTACCAACTCCATAGTCTTCTAAAGACTCATAGTCGTCGTCGCTAAGTGTGTAGTCAAATACCTGGATCGAAGCAGGATCTACAACTGTACTTTCTATTTCATCGTAGGTTTCGTCGAGGGGATCACAACCCATGATCATTCCTCCAGAAAGCGCTAGAATATATAATAATTTTTTCATTGTGATTTCTTTTTTATCAGATTTTAGAATTTAATTTTTAAGCCTGCAGTCCATTGTCTACCTAAACCGTAGTAAACTGACACACCTTGAGAATCAGCAATTCCATCATCATTAGAATCACCATTCTGAGCATCTGAAATGTACTCTTCGTTAAACAAGTTGTTTACGTTCGCATAGAAAGAGCCATCAAGATTTCCTAATTTGAAATCGAATCTTGCGTTTACGTCAAATAATCCAAAATCAGGAATTTTCCAAGCTTGGTGGATTTCAGAATTTGTTTGATTAATTGGATCGTAATCAGCGTAGTTGTCTCCGTAATAGTTGTAGTTAGCACCTAATTTAAGACTGCTTACTGGGCTATATTCAAATCCTAAAGCTGCAGTAGTTTGAGCAGCATCACCTACTCTAAGACCTGTGATGTATAATGTAGATAATGTACCAACAATGTTTTGTTGCTCGTCAAATACATTTACACCACTAACATTGTTTTGCCATTTCCAGTCACCCAAAGAAACCATACCAGTAAGTTTGATATTATGAGTTGGTCTGTGCTCGAAGTCAACTTCGATACCTTGGTGTAAAGCGTCAACACCTAAAAGGTTAGCAAAATAAAGATCATCGTTATCACCGTAGAAAGAGTCAGTAAAAGTTCTGTCTTTCCAAGATGTTCTATATACGTTTACGTTAGCACTGAACTGAGCACTTCTAAAACCATAACCAACCTCGTAGCTAAGAATCTTTTGGTTTACTGCATCTGGGTTGATGTCGTTTACATAGTTTTGGAAAACTGCATCAAAATCTGGTGCTTTTTCGAAGTAACCTACGTTAGCAAATACATTGTGGTATTCGTTAAGGTTGTAGTTAACACCACCTTTAATTTGGTAACCAAAGAAGTTTTGGAATTCAGTTTCTTGCTCTGGATCACTATCTAAGTAGTTGTAATAATCGATTCTTTTGTAAGAAGTGTTAGAAGCAGATACAGTTACGAATGCTGCTAATGGACCGTCGTTGTATTCAGCTTGTAAGAAACCACCTTCCCACAATACGATACCATCGTTGTAGTAATCTCTCTTATCACCAACTTTTAACATTCTACCTGGGTTGTTAATGTCTGCGTTATCGTAAGCATAATCAGCACCTAATAGATCAGTAACTTCTGAGAAGTGAATACCTTTATATCTTCTTAAATCAAGACCAGCTAAGAAATCTAACTTGTCGCTTAATTCAGTTTTGTAAGTAGAAAGAACACCATACCATCTATGGTCGTTTCTAGAAGCTCTTAAGTAAGCTAATGCTCTACCATCTGTAGAAGTTTGGTTTAAAGCAACTAGTTGATCTAAATCGTAAGCACTGTAAGCACCACCTGTTCTGTAGCTACCAAAAGTTGGTTCAAATCCAGAAACAGCATCTTCTTCAGTAGCAGTACCACCGCCACCACCAGTACCAGTAGATACATAAACAGCAGTAGATAATTCAGACTTACGGCTGATTGTCCAGTAGTGGTTTAAAGAGAATTGTGGTTTGTGGTAGAAGTTATCTTCTACGTTTACAATCTGACCATTTAAGTAACCCCAGTCAGCATTGTATTTTGTACCTTGAGGAGCATTTTGGTAAGTCTCAATAGACTGATAGTTTTGTCTTTGTCCGTGTCTCTGTGGAGCACCAAATCCAGTTAATGAAATAGTGTGCTTTTCATTTAAGATTTTAGATACGTTGAAGAAATAGTTGTATCCTTCGAACTGTAGACCGTCTGCCCAGCCATCACCTTTAATTCTAGCACCTTGGAAAGTAAATGCCCAGTTGTTTTCAGTAAGACCAGTAGAATATGAGAAACCTAATTTTTGCCAGTTATTGTTACCAATACCTGTATAAATATATCCACCTTTTTTTGCATCAGTAGACTTTGTTACAATGTTGATTGTACCACCAATAGATGGAACAGCTACTTTAGAAGCACCTAAACCTCTTTGTACCTGCATAGATCTTGTAACATCAGTAAGACCTGCCCAGTTAGACCAGTATACACGACCGTTTTCCATATCGTTTACTGGAACACCGTTTATTAGTACCGCTACGTTTACATCGTTAAATCCACGAACAGTAATACGTGAATCACCGTATCCACCACCTTGTTTGGTTGCATAAACACCAGGAGTAGATTTTACTAATTCAGGAAATTCTTGATTACCAGCTTTCTCTTCAATAAAAGTAGCTCCAATACTAGAAACAGCAATAGGAGTTTTTCTATCGATAGCTACAGATGCAATTACTTCAACCTCAGACAAACCTAAAGTTTCAGACTCTAAAGTAATTGTACCTGTTTCAAAAGTACCACCAGTTAGATTAACATCTAATACAGTTGGTTGGTAACCTACGAAAGAGATTACTAAGTTTTGACTGCCTTCAACCTTAGATTTAAAGCTGAAATTACCATCAATGTCTGTAATAGTACCGCTGGAAGTACCCTCAATAACTACGTTTGCACCAACTACAGGACCGTCAGGATCTTCAACATGTCCTTTTACAATAGTTTCAGTTTGCGAGAAGACCTGTAAAGCCAGGAGCAAACTCATCATTGTTAATAGTAATTTTTTCATCATGTTAAATGTAAATTTTTATTTATGCAAAAAAAGCACGTTTGTAAGTTACAAACTTAGTTTAAAGTATTAAATAATTAAAAACTGTATATTAACTTAATTAGAAAAAAATGTACTTTTAACATATATTTTATAATTTTCTTGGTTTTTGAGCCATTAATTTTATAGCCCTCACACCCTGTTAAATCACCTATATTTTGGTATTAATCCACTTATAAAATGCCTTATTTTATTGATATACAGTGATATATGATTTATCCAATTGAGATGATTTTGTGTAGAGATTAAAAATTTTCTGATAGAGGCAATCTATTTAAAATTGTTCACTTAATAGCTAATACCTAATTGTTCAAATAATATAAATTGATATAAACTAAAAAAGTCAATAGATTCATTATAAATTATTGATAATGAGTTTATTAATTGATTTAAACTACTAGTATATTAACTTACGGTTATATCTCATCTTTAAATCTGTCAAATTTTAGCAAAAGCTTAATATTATTGTTTTGGAGTATTTTTCTGGAATATTATTGATGTAAGTTTTATTGATGTTTTTAACTTTTTTAATCCGAATAAATGCCTTTTAGGGGAAATATCTACAATAATGATTTAGATGTAAGCAATATTATGTAGCTGCTAAAATGTAATCTTTCTAATTAAAGAAATCTTAATCGGTAGACCTGAGCCTATTTTAGGTATGCTAAAAGTGGATACGTTAATACTTTGTTAGTACAAATCTTGACAAAAAAACTCCTAAAACATCCTGATTAAAATAACATTGCTACAAGCTCTCCCTGCCTGTTTATGATATAACTCTTCACTCATTATGATTTAAATCATATTTTCTAGCTCACTTATTTTCATCCTTTGAAGGCTTAAAACCATAAGTACCCAAGCTGTTCATTGTATCACACTATAATCTGATTGTCAAATAGTTATGGGCTTATTGCTTATTTTTTTAAGTTACTGTTTAACATTTGAATTATGAATACATCAAACCTGCACAAATTTCATATACCCGTAATGGGACTCGCTTACACTATTGATTCACCCGTAAAAGTTGCACGCTTCGGAATTGATTCTGTGGTTTCTATCGTAGAAGATAAACTGATTGAGTCTATGAGAAGACACTATTATAAAGAGTGGGAATCTAAATTAGGTGAATCATACTTTGTAATTAGCAATAAGGAGAAAGATTACCGAGCGAAGCGTATTACCGATTATCTGAACCTGATGGATAAGATCGTAAAATATCAGATTGCTGAAATGAAAAACAGCGATTTTGAAGAAGGTTCAGACTTAAATAAGTTTTTCGAAATGCTTCCGACTGAGCATCCATTGCGAGAAATGTATTTTGAGATGCTCGAAACCATAAATCCAGAACACAAAGAAGAGAAAGCTGTTTTCTTAAAATCTCAAATTAAAGCTGGTAGCATCGATGTAAACATCATGACTAAGCTCGACAGAGCACACTCTGAAAGTGATTTAGAGAATAACTCTGAGGCGCTTTCTGCTTTAAGAGGTTATGCTTTAAGTAATCTAAAAGACTCATCTATTGTATTTTCAGCCGGTATGAACCCGAACTTGTTTAATTACATGGAACAGTTCGATTGTTTTAAAGCTACATCTTGGAA
The DNA here is from genome assembly GCA_002729595.1 of Thalassovita sp. Taxonomy (GTDB): domain Bacteria; phylum Bacteroidota; class Bacteroidia; order Cytophagales; family Flammeovirgaceae; genus Chondrinema. The sequence continues at coordinate 16,437 of PBYL01000379.1, forward strand.
TCGTTTTGAGAAAAAAGTGGTGATTAAAGTAAGCGATTACCGCTCTGCTTTAATCCAAGGAAAGTTTCTGGCAAAAAAAGGAATCTGGGTAAGTGAATTTAGAATCGAGTCTGGGCTAAACTGTGGTGGACATGCATTTGCCACTCCGGGTTATTTACTAGGACCTATTCTAGACGAGTTTAAAACTAAAAGAACTGAGCTTATACAAGATGTACATTCAGTTTACCAAAAAGCAATGGAAGATAAAGGGGAAAAATCTTTCAATCTTCCACACTCTGTAAGAATTACAGTGCAAGGTGGAATTGGTACTGCTGAGGAAGCTAAATTCTTAGAGAAAGAATATAACATAGATTCAACTGGTTGGGGTTCTCCGTTTTTAATGGTGCCAGAAGCAACTACCGTAGACGAAGAAACCTTAGACCTATTAGCCAATGCTACAGAATATGATGTGGTTTTAAGCAAAAACTCTCCGCTAGGAGTTCGCTTCAATTACTTAAAAGGCACTAGCTCCGAAAAAGAAAAACTGCAAAGAATTGAAGACGGAAAACCGGGTAGCCCTTGTACTGAAAAGCACCTTGAGTTTAATACCGAGTTTACGGAGAAACCAATCTGTACAGCCTCAAAAAAATACCAGAAACTAAAATTGGAGCAGCTAAAAACTTTAGAATTGCCTAAAGTTCAGCTAGAGAAAGCGATGAAAGACATTCTGAGTGTAGAATGCTTGTGTATTGGTTTGAGCAATGCTGTTACTAAAAACTACCATGCTTCTTTTGTAAAAGGCTTAAAAAACATCACCATGTGTCCTGGGCCAAACATTGCCTACTTCTCTCATAAGGTGAGTTTAAAAGAAATGGTAGATCACATTTATGGCAGAACCAATGTGATTATGAATGGCTTTAGACCTCATATGTTTATTAAAGAATTATCTCTTTATGTAGATTATTTTAGAGAACAACTCTCTGATATAACCGAAACATTGAGTCCAAAAGATAGAAGAACACATACCAAGTTCTACAAACAAGTATTAGAAGGAGTTAAATACTATCGTGATATTGCAGATAGCGTTGTGCAAAAATCTGAATACATGAGATTCACCTTCGAAATTGGATTGAACAACATGGAAACCCAACTACACAAACTTTTCGAAACCTATTTGGAAGAAAAAGTGGCTGCTAGTTAACAAGATATCTAATATTGGGATTGTGCCTAAGCTGTCGGATGATCTACATGTTCACCGGCAGCTTTTTTATTTAGAAATCTCATTTAATTGTTTCCAAAGTCTAGAAAAACCATCCCAATTACAAGTATTCACATTGTATTTTTCAACATTGTCATTCAACTCAAAATAGAAGACTGCTTCACTATGTGTACAATCTGGCTGATAGTGGTACATCTTTAAAAGCTCAGCTTCAAATATTCTGATTAAATCTAATTGATCTGTGATATTCTTCTTTGCACTCAATTTACCTAATGGATTTCCAGTAGTATCTAACACAGGATGGATGCAATAAAACTCATTGGATTCTTTCCAAAATTTAATTTTCTTATTCTCACTCACTTGTTCATTGTCCGAAAAATAAGATTTTGCATATAAAGTAAGCGTATCTCCTTCATTTAGATTATCAATTTTAAAATCGTAGTCTTCATAAAAGATAAAATTCTTCGAAACATCAATGGTTAATTCTTGATTTTGCTTAGCAACTGAGAATGACTGTTGTTCTACTTCGCCAAATATGTTTTTGTAAGCTAATAAGTAATCTCCATAATCTATATGCTCAATTGATAACTGTCTAAGCTCTACTTTATAATACTCATTTTTTAAAGTAGATAGATTAGTTAAAGTTACTTGATCAATGTAGTCGCCTTTATTATTTGCATGAATATTATTAAATTTTATATGCAAATCGCCTTTAGAACTGTGGTGTAGTCCACATGAGAATAGTAGGATGAATAAACTAAACCTTAGAAAAACTTTTAATATGTTATGATAAATCACCGAACAATCCCCCCAGATTTGTCTCCTTTAACCAGTTTTTCAACATCGTCAAAATCTACCATATTCGCATCGCCTTCAATGGTGTGTTTTAGCGCACAGGCTGCGGCTGCAAAATTGATTGCTTCTTCATCTGTTTTGTAATGAAGTAAACCATAAATTAAACCCGCCGCAAATGCATCTCCTGTTCCAACCCTGTCTACAATATGCGTAATATCATAATTGTCTGTGCTAATGAGTTGTTTTCCATCCCAGATATGTGCAGAAATTCTGTTGTGTGAGGCATTTAATGAATCTCTGGTTTTATAAGCCACGCGTTGAATTCTTGGGTAATCTTCCATCAGTTTTGCTGCTGCATTTGGGAAATCCGTTTCTGGATCGTGGTTGAGTGGATAATCAAAAATATCAGCTAAATCGTAAGCACTAGCCATTATTACATCGCAACCAGCCACTAATTCTGGCATTACTTCTTGCGGTTTTTTACCGTACTGCCACAAACTTTTTCTATAAGTTATATCTGCAGATACTTTTACATTGAGTTTGTTTGCCGCCTCTATGGCTTTTAAACAAGATGCTGCCACTCCTTCAGAAATTGCTGGTGTAATACCTGTCCAGTGAAACCAATCTTTGCCTTTGAGAATCTCTTCCCAATCGATCATATCTGGTCTTATCTTGCTAAAAGAAGAATTTTCTCTATTATAAACTACTTTACTAGATCGATGTACAGCACCAGTTTCCAGAAAATACAAGCCTAACTCATTATCACCATATATTATTTGTGAGGTATTTACCCAATGATGTCTTAAAAACTGAGCGGCTGCCCTACCCACATAGTTATTTGGAAAACGAGTAACATGAATGGCGTTCATCCCCATATATGCCAAAGAAATGGCCACATTGGCTTCACCTCCGCCATAATCCATATTAAGATTATCTACTTGCGAAAATTTTGCAAAACCCGGAGTAGACATTCGTAACATCACTTCTCCAAAGGTTACAATCTCTTTTTTATCATTTTCCATTACTATGTCTTTTATTCGTTAGATATGTTTTCCTTTCTAAAATGGCATATTTTCATTACAAAATCAATGACTTTCATCTCTTTAAAAGCCGATCTGTGATAGATAAGCGTAAAAAACGAAAATAAACTACTAAACTATTAGTAGAATTACTAAGTTTTTAGTAGCTTAGGTTTTGTAAACTGATATTTATGGAAACAACACTCACTAAAGCAGAAGAAAAGGCCATGAAAATACTATGGTCAATAAAGTCCGGATTGATTAGAGATGTGATTAAAGAGTATGAAGAACCAAAGCCGGCTTATACCACAGTGGCTACAATTTTTAAAATATTGGAGAAAAAAGGTTTTGTGGGCAGAAAACCCATCGCCAACACCCATGAGTATTTTCCACTCATTAAGAAATCGGAATATACCAAAGGCTTTATGAAAAATTTTATCAAGAATTACTTTTCCAATTCTTTTAAAAACATGGTATCAGAGCTGAGCAATCAAGAAGATTTGAGCACAGAAGAAATGGAAGAATTAATACAGCATTTCAAAACTAAAATTGACGAAAAAAATAAAAAATAATGCAGAGTTATTTACTAAAATCAAGCATTGCATTACTCATTTTGTATGCTGCTTACTGTCTGTTACTCAGAAATAAAACTTCGCATCAATTAAACAGGTTAGTCATCTTATTTTGCCTGCTTTTTTCATGCATAGTGCCTATAATTTCTCTGCCTAGTTTTACTCCAATTGCTGAGACAAAATTGCAAACTTTTGTAATCACTCAGTCTATTAATATTGAGGAAAGCATCAGTCAAAAAATACCTCAACATTCTATTAGTATATTCTCGATCGTGTATATATGCGGAGTTGTACTTTTACTATTTCGCACTTTAGCAGGTTTAGCTACCCTGTTAAAATTCTATTACTTTTCACCCAAAAGTCGTAATTGGGGCTTTAAGGTGATAAATGTGAATCAGAATATGTCTCCTTTTACTTTTTTTAATCTATTATTTATCGGTAAAGAAAAGCTTTCAACGACTGAAATGGAACCTCTAGTGATGCATGAAGCATATCATCGAAATCAGTTTCATTCATTTGATGCACTCTTGCTAGAATTGCTTACAGCGCTGTTTTGGTTTAATCCGGCAATCTGGTTTTTTCAAAGAGAAATTAAAGCTCTTCACGAATATCTGGCTGATGAATTTGTATTAAAAAAAGGTTTCGATGTAGTGGAATATCAGCATCTACTTTTTAAGGTAAAAACTGGTATCTCATTGCAATTTGGAAATTACTTAAAAGATAAAATCAGTTTGAAAAATCGAATAAACATGATGACAATAAATAAAAATAACTCAAAAATAAATTATTGGAGAACTATCTTCTTTCTTCCTTTTATAGCTGCAATTATCGGCTTAAATGCTTGTACAGAGAATAATCTGTCATTAAATCCAGAAAACCCAGCTATTTACGAAGGAGGAATTGAAACTCTTTATACACATATTAAGAAAACAATTAAATACCCTTTAAGCGCCAAAAATGAACAGCGCACAGGTACTGTAAATGTTACTTTTACTGTAGATGAGCATGGCGAAATTAAAAACATTCATGCCGATAGAGATACAAAAGTTACAGAACCTGATATTAAAGTAATCGCTTACTCTTCCCTCTCTGGAGCTAATCAAAAAAACACTGGTGAAAATCCTGATTTAGAAGCAGAGGTTATTAGATGCATCAGTTCTGCAACAGGAAAATTTACCCCAGCAAATACAAATGGAGAAGCTGTGAGTTCCAAAACAACATTGAGTATCAATTTTAATTTACTCTATGAATTATAGTAAATTCCAGTAGTTGGGTCAGGCTAACTACTGGAGTTTATTCACCAATTTTAAATTTCATCAAATAATTTTCCCATTTAAAAAGCTAAAAATCAAGAAAAATTCAATAATAAATAATTAACAAAAATTCAGGAGAGAAATCGTTGAAAGTTGATATTTTTGCATCTTTCTAATAAGAATTAGGCTTATTTAAAAGTTGTTATTAATAACAATATATTATTACTTAACAATGTGCAATCATAATAAAAGGTGTTTTCTTAAACTAAATATCTTTACTTTTTATAAATTCATGATTGGATAATTTATCATCTAGATGAAGCTAATTACTCTTCTGTTTATCTTATTGCCACTCAACCTACTGGCACAAATTAAATTTGTGCATATTACTGTAGACGATGGCTTGAGTCAGTCGGCAATAAACGACTTTACTCAAGATGAACAGGGCTATTTATGGATAGCCACCAGAGATGGGCTTAATCAATATGATGGTACACACTTCAAAATATTTAGACATTCAGAAACTGATACTGGTAGTATAGCCAACAATATAATTTGGGCGGTTTGTAACGATCCGCGCGGTGGTATTTGGGCGGCAACTTCTAGTGGAATTAGTTATTATGATTCTTACAAAGAAGAGTTTCTCAATTTCTTTCCTCCAAAGTTGAATCAACGATTTCAGAATACAAATGATCTTGAACTATATGGGGATACATTGTTAATTGCAAATAATACTGGTTTATGGAAGTTCCACATACCTAGCTCATCTTGGATTGAAAATATCGAATTAGAAGGTGAACATATACGCTTTGCTAAAACTTATAATGGTAACTACATAGCTGGTTCAGACAATCAAGTTTATGCTAAAGTAAATGGTGAACTTAATGTAGTTTTGCCTGAGCTAATACGTGGCCCAAAAGCAATATATACAACTGATAATGAGCTATATATAGCTACTAAAAACACTTTGTTTTTTTTGGATGAAAATCTAAATTCCAAAAAATCTATCTTGTTTAATAAAGAGGATGCAAATAACAGAAAAACAATTACGAAAGATACACAAGGTAATATTTGGGTTGGCTCAACCGGTGAAGGTATTTTTATAATTAACCCAGAAAATGATTCTGTAAATCAATTAGAATCTAACAAGTTTGACAACTATTCACTCACTTCTACCTTAGTACTTCGATTATTTACTAGTGACGATGGTTCTGTTTGGGTAGGAACAAGCGGTTATGGCATTGATAAATACAACCTCTACGAAACATCCATTACTACTTTACAATACAATCCTTACAATCCTAAATCACTGAGCAACAAATACATTGCAGGTGTATATACAGATAAGCATTTACTATATGCAGGCTCTGATAATGCCATTGATGTTTTTGAAATTGAAACTTTCCCCCCAAATAAGAAAGATAAGATAGATTTATCTCCCTTAAAAGCTAAAAAAGTAAATAGTATACTGCCTTCACAAGAAGGTATTTTTGCTGCAACAGATAATGGTTTAGTAGAGATTATTAATAAAAAGAAACCTATACATAGACTCAAAGATTTTGTTATCACAGATCTAGCGTGGTTACCAGATGGAAATATAATTGGTACAACCATAGATGAAACCAAAGGCTTGTTTGTGTACAACCCTACAACACATGAGTTTAGAAACTTGAACCTTTTACCACACGACGAAACTATTTGGTGTGTGTTGATTGAAGATGATTTTATATGGGTGGGTGCAAACAAAGGAGTTTATAAAGTTGCACATTCTCTCAAGTCTTACGATATGATTTTGAAAGATGGTAAACCTTATCCTTTGCAAGTAAAATCCTTATTTAGAGATTCTAAAAATATTTTGTGGGCAGGCACTTGGGGTAATGGATTATATACTTTTGATGAAACTACTAACTCTTTTAATCCATTTGAATTAAATAACCAACTACCTAATAAAACCATTTACGGCGTATTAGAAGACGACTCTACTAACTTATGGATGTCTAGCAACAACGGCATTATTTGTTATATTAGAGAGAAGAAACAATTGGTTCAGTTTACTGCTAACCAAGGTTTACAAAGCGACGAATTTAATACTGGATCTTACTGTAAAACAGAAGATGGAACGATGATTTTTGGGGGAATTAATGGCGTTAGCTACTTTCAACCTCAAGATTTACTTTCTTTAAACTCCGAATCAAAACTGTTTTTTACTAATGTTTGGGTTGATCATAAAAGACTCAAGAAAACAAGTTGGGTCGATGAAAAATTGATTCTACAACCCCATCAGCAGAATATTAAGCTAGATTATACTTCTGTATCTTTTAATGCTTCAAACCCAACCAAATACCGCTACAAGATAGAAGGGCAAGAAGCTTATATTGATAATGGAAACTTAAATTTTATCAATCTAACAAATCTAAGTGCAGGTGATTACAAACTACTGGTTAACTATACCAATCCATATGGTAATTGGGATGAAGAAGTCGCCTCATTCGATTTTAGAATTTTAACGCCCCATTGGCAACGCCCTTGGTTTATCGCTTTGGTAGTAATTATGCTAATAATGATTGGTTTAATTTACAATGATTTGAGAATCAGAAACTACCAAAATGCAAATGAAAAACTTGAACAAGCTGTACTAGAACGTACCAAACAAGTTTATGCCCAAAACAGTGAGATTTTGGCGCAAAATGAGGAGCTGCAAGCACAAGGCAATATGCTTACAGAACAAAATGATATGTTAGCAGCGCAACGAGCAGAGTTGATTGATTTTAAAGAATCTCTCGAAAAGAAAGTATTAGACAGAACCATTGATCTCAACCAAAAAAATAAAGAATTACTAGTTCAAAATCAGCAATTAGAACAGTTTAACTACATTACGAGTCATAACCTAAAAGGCCCTGTTTCTAGCTTAAAAGGACTTTTACAAATTTTACCTGAGCTAGAAAATGAAGATAAGATCATTATTGATAAAGTGCGAGAAAGTGTGCAAAAATTGGATATGATCATTAATGGTCTTGCCATGATTATTGAGCTTCAGCATCACAAAGAAGAACTAAAAGCTGTAAATGTTAAGCAAACACTTTATCAAGTAATTGATGATTTAAAGTCTGAATGTGAAGAGAAAAATATAAAACTGATTGTTGAAGTAGATGATTCTGAACTCTATATAGATGGAATAGAAGCTTACTTGTATAGCATTATTTATAACCTTATTTCTAATAGTAAGAAGTATAGAAAAATCACAAATGAAGACTTTGTGAAAGTAGAATGCTACCAAGAAGATGGAATTGCTGTAATTAAAGTGAGCGATAATGGCATCGGGATAGAAATGGAATATGCCAGAAATAAACTATTCCGACTCTTTCAAAGATTCCATAACAACCACGAAGGCAAAGGAATTGGTTTATACATGACTAAAATTCAAGTGGAAAGCATGAATGGTAACATCGGTCTTGATAGCGAAAAAGGCAAAGGCACAATTGTTACTGTAAAAATTCCAATTCTAAACAAAGATACAGCTAGTTAAACCCTTGCCTTTTATACAATTATTCCGACTTTAAACCTTTTACTGGGTTAAAGTTTACTGCCCTTAAAATCTGAGACAAGACTGTAATGGTTAATACGAAAACTAAAATACCAACAGCGATCGCTACACCCGAATAAGTTACAGGAATGTGATATGTGTACGAAGCATCAAATATAATTTTTAGTAGAAAGTGGCTCAAAGGTGCACCAATGACAAAAGCTACTATAAAAAGTAAAAGGTATTGTCTTAGAATATTTGCTGTAATGTTTTGAAAGCCTGCTCCTAAAATCTTTCTAATACTAAATTCTTTGAGTCTACCAGTTATATTGAGTGACATTAATCCATATAATCCCAAACTTGCTAGTACAACAGCCAAAACAGCAATCACTCTCCAGAACTTCCCATGTATTTTTATTTCTTCAAAATAATTACCCCAAACATCTTCTTGATAACCGCCATTAAATGGAGTATCAGGAAATAACTTTAGCCATTCATTTTGCAGAGCCAGATATGTTCCTTTTTCTGAACCTGCTTTCACTTTTAAAGACAAATACTGAAAGTTAGATTTATTTTCATCTGCAACTTTAAAAATCGTAGGATGCACATGATTAAAAAAACTATAGCTGTGAAAATCTTTAACTACACCAACCACTTCATACTGTACTGAATCCATTTTAAATTGCTCACCTATCGGCTGCTGCCACATCATATTTTTAACCAGTAACTCATTTACAATTACAGCTTGCTTATCACTTCCAGCGTGTTTCTTAAATAACCTACCTGCTTGCAATGCCAGTCCCATGGTCTCAAAATATTCCGCATCAACTTCTAATTGATCTACCTCGTAATCTTTATCTGCCAAATGAACAATCTTGCTACTGTTACTGCTACCCAGATGATCTACAGAACCAGATGCAGACAATACATTTGGATGCTGTAACATAGCTGTCTTTAACTTCTCAAAATCTGCAAAATCGGCAATTTTAGCATAAATCACTTCAGATTGATTGTAGCCCCAACTTCGCTTAGCAAGGTAATTACTGTTGAGTGTAAACATCACCGCACTAGTAATAAAAACACAAGCCAGTACCAGTTGTAAGCACAAGAAAACCTTAGTTATCGGATTCTTCTTGCCAAACTTTACATTGCCTTTCAGTATGCCAATTATTTGAAACTTAGAGATATAAAGAGAGGGATAAATACCAGAAAGGAAACTAGTGATTAGTAACACTGAAAGTAAGAAAATCCAAAGAGTAGAATCGTTCCAACTAAAATCCATACTGAAATTCCACATTTGCTCAAAACCACCAATAAACACAGTAATTCCAATAATCAAACCGATAACAAGTGCAAAAGAGGTAATAACTATGTTTTCGGTTAAAAACTGGATAATGATAGTTTTTCTAGTAGCACCAATCGTTTTTCTTACACCTATCTCGTTAAGCCTTTTTGCAGCAGAAACTATAGCAATATTGATATAATTAGAACAAGCCAATGTTAGCATAAACACTGCAATTACTGCTATAAAAATGACAGATTGCATATTTCCCCAAGAGCTCATAGCAATGTCGTCTCTTATAAACTCAGTTTTTTTATGTAAGGAAGCTAAAGGCTCAAATTTGAAAGACGAAATAGCCCAATCTTCATTTGCAATCTGGTTATGAACTTGGATGTATTTTTCCATATCCTGATTGATAAATGGAATTTCAGCAGCATTATTTACTTGAATAAAAGTAGCACTCACATAAGATTTCCAATCGTGAAAATTGTATTCAGACTCTGAAAATCGAAGGTTTTTAAAATTGATTAAGAAATCGAAATCAAATGAAAGTGATTCTGGAAAAGCTTCAGCCACACCTGTAACTTTAAAAACTTTGGTCTGTTCTTTCCCAAATTTCAAGATCAAATCTTGACCAATAGAATTCTCTTCACCAAAGTATTTTTGAGACATTTCTTCACTTAATATAATACTGTTTACATCTTCTAAAGACGCTGAAATACCCCATTTTAGAGGGAAAGTAAACATTTCTAGAAAAGCCGCATCAGTTAAGCGGACACGCTCATTAAATACATGTTCTTTATATTTTACTATTACATTTCGATCTTCAATATTGCATACATTTTTAACCGAAGCAAAATCTTCTTGTAGTACTTCTCCCAATGGCCTTGGACTTAAACCATATTGCTGTAAAGAACCATCTCTTTCAGCAAAAAAGGTGGTGAGAAAAACCTCATTTTTATGTTCATGAAACTGGTCTGTTTTGTAAGTCCAATTGGCAAAAGAATAAGCAAATACACAAAAACCTAGAGCGATAGCTAAACCAAAAACATTGATAAACGAGTTTAATGGATTTTTTAGTAAACCCCTTACAGAAATCTTAAAGTAGTTTTTGAACATAAGATGCCAGTTAAAATATATTCTTAGTGAATGTTTAGAAATCAATGATGGCCTGATGAGTTGAAGCATATCCACTGTATATTTCCAATCAGCTTTTCTTTTAGAAAACTGTTCAATATTATCGTAATATACTTCCTCCATATCCCCTTCTATCTCTTCTAAATAATCTATATTCAGAAAAAATCGCATCAGTTTTAAAGGCCACTTTGGAGGTTGATTGTGTTTGTAATTATCTTCTTTACTCATCAGCTAAAAGTATTTCTTGTTTGCATTTATATCTGGCTTTCTAAAAATAATAGATATTATTCGCAACTGCAGTAAATATAAATATTATTTTATTCGTAATTGCAGTTTTTATATCTGGTTTGAGTTTGAGATGATAAATGGTTGAAATGGCATTTAGGCTATTTTCAGATTTACAAGAACAACAAACAATCTAAATACTTCTGCAATTTCTTATTAACTTGCAAAAAACTATAAACCAAACTACATACCCTTGATCACACAATTTTTTAAAACTCAAGGCCAGCGTTATGCAAGGCCAGTTTCTGCTTTATTCCTTTCAATTGTTTTTCTAGCTACGTTTTCTTCTTATGCGAATGCACAAGCCGATATCGATCAGGATTCGCTATACATAAGAGAGCATTACAACAAAATTGAAAGGCAAATACCTATGAGAGATGGAACAAAATTGTTCACTTCCATCTACATTCCTAAAGACATTTCAGAAGATAAAACTTATCCAATAATGCTGCAACGAACACCCTACAGTTGCAGACCTTATGGAGAAGATCAGTATAGAAAATTGATAGGGCCATCTATGAGTTTTGTAAAAGATGGTTACATTATCGTGTATCAAGATGTGCGCGGTAGATACATGTCTGAAGGTGATTTTGAAGCTTATAGACCATTTATCCCTAACAAGAAGAAAAAGCAATTTGATGAAAGTTCTGATACTTACGACACCATCGATTGGCTAACTAAAAACATCAAAGGCAACAATGGAAATGTGGGTACTTGGGGAATCTCTTCTCCTGGTTTTTACACCACCATGACTACCATTGAAGCGCATCCGGCATTAAAAGCAGCTTCACCTCAAGCTCCTGTTTCTGACTGGTTTATGGGTGACGATCGCCACCACAATGGTGCCTTTTTCTTAATGGGTTCTTTTGCTTTTATCTCATCTTTTGGTGCTCCAAGACCTGAGCCTGTTACTTCTGGTTATGCACCTTTTAAAGATTATGGCACTCCTGATTCTTATGAGTTTTACTTGGGCTTAGGACCAATTAAAAACATCAATGAGCAAATATTTAAAGGAGAAAATAGAATCTGGAATCAGTTGATGGAGAATGAAGTGTATAACGAGTTTTGGCAAGCACGTACTCCGGTTCCTCATTTAAAAGATATTAAACCTGCTGTAATGGTTGTTGGTGGTTGGTTTGACCAAGAAGATTTGTATGGGCCTTTAAAAGCCTACCAAGGAATTGAAGCGAATGAGCCTAAATCGCCAAACTTGTTGGTGATGGGCCCCTGGATTCACGGTGGTTGGGCAAGAGGTACTGGAGAATCTCTAGGTAATGTCCGATTCGATGGCAAACACAGTGAGTTTTACCAAACAGAAATAGAGCTGCCATTCTTCAATCATTACTTAAAAGGTGAACCAGAACACGAGTTACCTAAAGCCTATATTTTTGAAACAGGAGCCAATGAGTGGAGAAAATATGAACAATGGCCTCCCAAAAAATCAGTCGAAAAGAGATTATATCTACATCCAAACGGTAAACTTTCATTCGATAAAACTCCTGAGGGCTCAACCGAAAAACCATCTTTTGATGAATATGTGAGTGATCCTAATAAACCAGTGCCTTACACTTCTGAAATAAGAATTATTAGAGGTAGTGATTTTATGTACGAAGATCAGCGATTTGCTGCCAGACGCCCAGATGTTTTGGTTTATGAGTCTGATGTGCTCACAGAAGATGTAGTTATTTCAGGTAATGTGTTTGCCGATTTGTTTGTATCTACCACCGGTACTGATGCCGATTTTGTTGTAAAATTGATTGATGTTTATCCTGATGATGCACCAAACAATAGCCCTATAAATCCAGACACGAAAATGGGTGGCTTCCAACTCCTAATTCGTGGTGAAGTAATGCGTGCTAAGTTCAGAAATGAATTTACTAAAACAGAACCTATGGTACCAAATAAGATCGAGCATGTTCAATTCGATATGCAAGATGCAGCCCACAGATTTAAAAAAGGCCATAAAATAATGGTGCAAGTACAAAGTAGCTGGTTCCCATTGGTTGATAGAAACCCACAAAAATATGTAAACATCTATCAGGCTTCGGAGTCAGATTTTCAGAAAGCAACGCACAAAGTTTATACTTCTGGTGAAGTTCCTTCTTCTGTAGTTGTAAGAGTAGTTGAATAAGATATTTTACGAGGGTTGATTATAAACCCTCGTAAGCTTTTTGCAATTCGACAATCTCAATCTTTGTCATTTGTAACATCGCATTTCTAACCCTATTAACTTTTTCTGGGTCTTTATCATTCATCAATTTTCCCAAAGCTGTAGGTATAATCTGCCAAGAAATGCCAAACTTATCTTTGAGCCATCCGCATCTCTCCTTAGTTCCTCCTGCTGAAAGTTGCTCCCATAATTTATCAACTTCTTTCTGAGAGTTACAGTTTACAAAAAATGAAATAGCTGGGCTAAATGTAAAATGAGGACCGCCATTCAAAACCATAAACTCTTGATTTTCAATCTTGAAGCTGCCTAAAAACAAAGGTTGTCCCTCTCCTAATCTGTTTTTACTTATAATTTTTGATTCTTTAAAAATAGAAGCATAAAACTCCATTGCTTCTTCGGCATTTCCATCGAACCATAAAAAAGGTGTGATCTTTTGCATGACTATTTAATTTAGTGATAATGTAAAAATGCCGAAAATTAACCAACCATACAGGGTGCAAAAACGCCTCTCTTCAGGGTTGATTCTGCCAATAGAATCTTACTTAACTATCAATATTTAATATGAAAATGACTAAAATGTATATTCCTATTACTATTTCGACCTTGGTCAAATTGCGTTAAGAATTTTTGATATGATTACGTTGAAAAAATCCATTGTTTGAGTGAAACGAGCGTCAGCCGCTGCTGTTCTGGATTTTTTAGTAATCATGGAAAAAATTTAGCGAATTTGTCCACAGTCTTGAGCTTTTCGCGGTCGGCCGCTGCCGTTCTTTTAAGTCAAGTTAAAAGAACAATAAAACAACTCAATGACTTGGTAATCTGTTAGTTATATCTTAGACTAATTCCTTTTTTAAAGCTTTTAGGCTAATCCTTTCACCGCTTATCACTCTTCTATTTTTATTAATGATTTAATTTAAATAGATTTGTTTTACAAAATATATACAAATGAAAAATTACTGTGGCGAATTCGAAGAGATACTCTTAATGATGGTGATCATTTTAGAGGAAGAAGCTTACGGAAACAAGATTGTTCAAGAAATTCAAGACCAACTAAACCGGTCGGTAAACTTGAGTGCAGTGCATATCACACTTTACAGATTAGAAGATAAAGGTTTTGTGAAATCGTATTATGGCGGAGCTACAAATACCCGTGGAGGCAGAAGAAAACGTATTTTTCAGATAACAGAAGCAGGAAAAAACCTAGTCTATGAGATTCAGGAACAAAGACAAAAACTTTGGAAACTAATGCCCGGATTCAATTTTAACGCTTAAACTGAGCTAACATGGAGCATAAAAATAATCCTCAAAACCCTCCACAGTGGGCGATTAATTTTCTGGAATGGTTCTGTCCAGACGAATTACTCGAAGGCTTACTTGGCGATTTACTCGAACAATACGACAATGACCTTTTCTCCTATTCTCAACTAAAATCTAACCTGCGATTTACTTGGAATGTAATCAGGTTATTTCACCCAGCTATACTGACTAGAAATAAATTTAGTGTCAATATAATTAATATCAGTATGTTCAAAAATCACTTTAAGGTAGCTTATCGAAATATGGTAAAAGCTCCTTTTTACTCATTCAATAATATTCTGGGCTTATCACTCGCCATCGCGTTTATCTTCTTAACTTTTCGATTTGTACAGTCAGAATTAAACTACGATACATTCCATAGCAAACATCAAAACATTTACAGATTATACACTGAGACTACCAACACGCAAAATAATACATCCAGAACCAGTGCAGTTACGGCTATTCCTCTTTCAAATGTATTGGCAGATGAATCAACTCAAGTTGAAGCTTTTACCCGATTTGTAAGTAGTACCAAAGAAATTGCTGTAAATGGAGAATACTTTGAGGAACTTATCCATTTTGCAGACCCCGGTTTTCTTAACATGTTCGATTTTGAAGTTTCCGGAATTGGCGCTGATAAAAATGCGCTCAATCAACCTAATTCGATCTATCTCTCTCCTGAAAAAGCCCAAAAATATTTTGGTGATGTAGATCCAGTAGGTAAACTCATTAACCTCAGAATTAATAATGAAGAAGAAGTTTTAACTGTAGCTGGCATCATCCATCCGGAAAAAGAAAAATCAAGTATTCCGTTTGATATGCTGGTTTCGATGGACTTATTTCGAAAGGACATTGGGGAAGAAACTTTTGAGTCTTTTAATTATGGCATCGTAGAAAATTTCATCCTAAGCAAGGGTAATCAATCTAAACAAGAGTTAGAAGCATCTTTTAGTGATATAATAGATAAGTTTATTAGTGATGAAAAATCGCATACAAAAGTCGGATTGCAAGCATTGTCTAGTATCCATCTAGACGATCACATTACAGGAAACTCCTCCTACACAAGTCCTCAGAAGTTGTACATTACAGGAGGTTTGGCGCTTATTATTCTTTTCATTTCTGTGCTGAATTTCATTACACTTTCTACAAGCCATGCATTAAACAGAGCCAAAGAATTAGGCATCCGCAGTACATTAGGCGCAAAAAAAGGAGCCTTAAAAAGGCAATTGATCAATGAGTCATTTTTTACAACCTTTCTTGCTTGCGCTATTGCATTGGTTTTTGCACAAATTAGTTTGCCTTATTTTAAAGAGTTAACCGAAAGCAGCATCCAATTTAATTTTGCCCTAGATAAATTGCTATTTATCGCGATGATCTGTTCCATAATTTCTGTAATTACTGGCAGTCTTCAATCTTACTTTTTATTAAAAAACAACATTGTAAAATCTTTAAAACAAGGAATAAAAATATCTGGTAAAAACAGTGTTTTTAATCAAACACTCATGGTAATTCAATTTGCTATTGCCACTTTGCTCATTGTAGCTGCTTTGGGTATTAGAACTCAAATGCAATTTATCCAGAATAAAGATTTGGGTTTTGATGATGAAAGATTGATTGAAATTAACCTTAACAGTTCGCCAGATTTAGAAAGCACTCAGCAATTGGTTGAACGATTTAGATCGCAGGCAATACAGAATAAAAGTGTGTTGGCAATCTCAGCAAGTATGAATAACACTGATCTACCGTGGACTAAATTTGGATTTGAGCAAGAAGACGGGCACAGTGAATCTATCAATTTTAACCAGATAGACCCCGATTATATAAATACAATGGGTATTGAATTGGTTGATGGGCAAAACTTTAACGAAGACATAAAAAACACCGATGGCATTATTGTAAATGAAGCTTTGGTGAAACATTTCGGTTGGGAACAACCTATTGGAAAGCAGATTCCCGGTAAAAACTTTGAAGAAACTCATAGAGTAATTGGTGTAGTAAAAGACTTCCATTTTAGCTCGCTTCACGAACAGATTGAACCAATGATTTTGGCTGAGGATGTGAGTGCAATTCGATCTGGCA
The DNA here is from genome assembly GCA_002729595.1 of Thalassovita sp. Taxonomy (GTDB): domain Bacteria; phylum Bacteroidota; class Bacteroidia; order Cytophagales; family Flammeovirgaceae; genus Chondrinema. The sequence continues at coordinate 33,049 of PBYL01000379.1, forward strand.
TTACTGGTGTAAGTACATTTTTATGGCCTGTAAATTATTATCAACTCATTGTGCGAGTAGATAAAGGAGAGATTGCACCGGTTTTAGAATTTCTAGAAGATACTTGGAAACAAATCGCACCAGACAAAGCATTTGTTTTTCGATTTGCAGATGATTCACTAGATAAAAAGTATGCGAATGAGAGGCGTTGGTCTAAAATTATAAACATGGCTACTTTGTTTGCCATATTTGTTACCTGCATCGGCTTGTTAGGATTAATGCAATTATCTGTACAAAGAAGAACTAAAGAGGTTGGAATTAGAAAGATATTAGGTTCAAACACTTCCCAAATAATTCGATTGCTTTCAAAAGAATATGTACTGATGATTTTGGTAGGTGAGCTTATCGCATTTCCATTGGCTTGGTATATACTCGACCAGTGGTTGGCGTCTTTCTCTTATCGAATTACGCTTAATCCTCTGCTATTCTTAGCTGGAGGAGTTGCCGTAATCCTAATCTCATTTTTAGTAATGGGCACTCAATCGCTAAAAGCCGCTTATTCAAAGCCAGTAAAAACTTTAAAATCGGAATAGATTTGAATAAAAAACAAGGTCACTTGGTTAAAACCAAATGACCTTGTTTTCATTTAGCTTTTTTGAATATTTATTCATCAGAATCAGAATATTCCATAGAATGATAAACGTTTTGAACGTCATCATCCTCCTCTATCCTTTCCAGCAGCTTTTCCACATCTGCCTCTTCTTCTGGAGTTAATTTCTTGGTAACTTGAGGAATTCTTTCAAATCCAGATGAAATAATTTCAAAATTTCGGCTTTCCAATTCTTTTTGTAAAGCCCCGAAACTGGTAAAAGAACCATAAATTAGAATACCGTCTTCCTCTTCAAAAACTTCTTCTGCACCAAAATCAATAAGATCTAATTCTAATTCCTCAGGATCAATCCCTTCTTTATTAATCTTAAAGTTACAGGTATGGTCAAACATAAACTCTACTGATCCTGAAGTACCCAGACTACCATTACATTTATTGAAATAGCTTCTGATGTTGGCCACTGTTCGGTTATTATTGTCAGTAGCAGTTTCAACCAAAATAGCAATGCCGTGCGGTGCGTAACCCTCAAATAAAACCTCTTTAAAATCGGAAGTATCTTTGGAGGATGCCTTTTTTATTGCCCTTTCCACATTTTCCTTAGGCATATTGGCAGCTTTGGCATTTTGCATTACCGCCCTTAGTTTGGCATTAGTTTCCGGATCAGGTCCTGCCTCCTTTATGGCTATCACAATATCTTTACCTATTCTGGTAAAAGTTTTGGCCATCTGAGCCCATCTTTTGAACTTTCTGGCTTTACGAAATTCAAATGCTCTTCCCATCTTTATTTCTGATCTTTAATAAATTTATGTTTTAATATTCCTTTCGCACTATTCCTTATAAAATGCTGACAACCAGAAATCTGATTGTTTTACATAATTGCATAGTGCTCTGTTGCATTACAGAACCCAAAGATAAAAAATTAGGTATTTATGATATAAAAATTCTTTAATTCCTGCTGAAAATAAATTCAGATAAGGAATAAAGTCACTTATTCTTAACCCAGTGACCTCGTTTTCAATTTTCTTTGTCTTTTTCTCGAGCTTCTAATTCAGCCATTTTGGCATTGTGTTTTTCTACAGTCCAAGTAAAATCCCAAAATTCTGAATATTGTGCTAAAGGTAATAAGCCAACTGATCTTCTTCGCTTATCTACATTTTCTGGGTCAATTAAAGGAGATACATAATACTCTCCAGTAACTTCATCTTTCGCCATCTGGCTACCATAAATTTGCTTTTTACCTTGTTTTAAAGCCACTCTATCTTCTAGCAAAGCTAGATCACTTGGATCAGCATTATCTTTTTTAACAGCTTTCCTGAGCATAGGTAAATACTTAAGTTGTGAGTCTAAATCTGCATGCTGAATTACAAGAAACAATGCAGAGTTACCTTGATCTCCAACTACCTCTTTGCCTAACCAACCTCTTTCATCTAAAATAGATTTTACTGCTATTAGATTGATTGAGTCTTGCACATTCATTTGCTTTACAATTGCTCGAAACTTCTCTGAGTTTTCATCTACATCTGCTTCTCCTTTCCAAATGTAATGTAATTGCATCCTATACTTTTGATCTAGAACATGAATAGAATCCAATTTTGCTTTTAATTCTTTATCAAGGTTTTTTTCTGCTTTAGCTTTCTTCACTTGCACTTTCGTTACAAGCTTATTCCAGCGAGGATCGGTATATAAAGACTCAAAATCTGGATCGTCTATAATATCATCATCTTGATATTTAAGTTCTTTTTCCATGATTAATAGTTGCTCAAAAGCCTTATCTGTATTACCTGCGAGTGCAAAAGAACTTGCCGCATTATATCTATCTACTACATCTGCATTTTTACCAAGAAGATTTAAAGCTTCGTCAAACTTCTCTGCAGATATGGTATATTCTTCATTTGCATAATGCTCTTCAGCTTCAGATATGAGTTTTTGGTATTTATCAAAAACCTGAGCTACACTTGGAAAATTTGCGCCGAGTGAGAACAGTAAGATTAAAAAATGTAATTTTTTCATTCAATAGCTTAGTTTAAAAATAGGATATATTTCGCAAGCTAATCACCCCTCCAACAATTCTCTCACATAATTTGCTTCTTTAGATATACTTGAAAGATGGTAACCAGTTGTTAAATAACTAAACTTTTCGCTTTCATCTACATTTTTGTAATTCTGTTCGGCTTGCTTGTAATTCTCTTTTACATATAAGGTATTCTTATCTGCTTCTGCAATCACATAAGATTTTATCTCATAATAGTTTTGATCCGACATATAATTTTTCACATGTATCAGTGCATCAGCTAAATCTTTTAAATCATTATTTTGATGCTTATGTAAAATATTAAGATGATATATGATGCGATCGGCAGTTTTTTGAGAAAGAGGTTGTTTCATTAAAAAATCACTTAAATAACTAAGTGAAACATATTGAATTTCACTAGTATTTAGCTTTTCAGCTTCAGTAATTTCTTTATTTTCTCCAATTATAGCTTTATATTGAGCCATCACAAATACATCTACTTCTTCCCAACTTTTGTTGCTTTCTTTAGCCTCGTTAAACGCTTTAAAAAACTTTAATTGAAAACCATTAAAGCCTCTTGGTGGATTTTCAGTAAAAGCATTTCTAGTGCTCATATTCGCTCTATAGTCTGTAGTTAGCTCTAAAAATCGAATAGAAGCACTGTTTATAGGAATGGATGGTGATTTAAATACAGGATCTAAATCTTTTGTACAAGCGGCTAATAAAAGTAGTAGAAAAAATAAAGCGTTTTTCATAGCGTAAGATTTGGGGTGTAACAAAATTTAGTCACTTCAATATACCAATTGAGTGTTATTTACCCAAAATTTACCATAAAAAACAGGTTTTTCTAATTAAACAGTTTTCTCTGATAGCTTGCGATCAAACATATTTAAAAGCTTATTCAATGTGAGTTTTAACTCAACCACCTCATTCGCTTTTACATCATCAGATTTAAACTGCTCAATAATTGATGTGGGGACACACTCCGCTTCTTTTTGTAATTCTTGTCCTTTACGGGTAAGAGCAATAACCACTTTTCTTTCGTCTTCTTTAGACCTTTCTCTGCAAATTAGCTCTTTTTTCTCCATACGCTTGAGCAATGGTGTAAGCGTATTAGATTCTAAATAAAGTTGCTCACTAATATCAGAAACAGTGATTTGATCTTCTTTCCAAAGTACAAGTAGCACTAGATATTGTGGATAGGTAATATCCAGCTTTTCTAGGAATGGAGTATACAGTTTCGTTACCATTCTCGAAACTGCATACAGTGGAAAACATAATTGATTTTCAAGCCATAAACTCTCTTGACTAGTTTTCATTTTTCGATAATTTGTTCAGGTAATCTCCAATTTTATCAGGTTTTACTGTTGGAGCAAATCTTTTAACCGGTTTGCCAGTCTTGTCGATCAGAAACTTGGTGAAATTCCATTTAATTTTATTCCCAAATATACCTTTTAATTCTGTCTTTAGGTATTTAAATATTGGGTGTGTGTTGTCACCATTCACATCAATTTTAGAAAACATAGGAAAAGTTACTCCGTAATTTATGCTACAGACTTCCTCAATCGATTTAGCATCTCCAGGCTCCTGATTCGCAAATTGATTGCATGGAAATCCTAATATTACCAAACCTTCCTTTTTATGTTCTTGATATAGTTTTTCTAGTCCCTCAAATTGAGGTGTAAGTCCGCATTTGCTCGCTGTGTTTACCACAAGCACGGTTTTGTTCTCGAAATCGCTCATCTTAACTGGTTTACCGTGTAAACTTTCAGCTTCGAATTCATAAAATTTTGCGCTCATTTTTTTTTAATTTTTTGTTTTGGATGTTAAAACTTTTAATGCTCCTGTAGACCATAAAGCCCACAAAATAAGTACAGGTTGAAAAAATAGACGAATAAGTCTTTTACGATCTGTGTCTAAGCCAAAGGCATCAATTCCATTTGTATATTGTGCAATGTTTCCTGGGAAAATTAAGATATAGAATATTGCTAATGCAATACCAACCCATACCTTCATTTTGTTGAGAAAAATCATGGATAAGCCTAAGGCTATTTCTACCACACCAGAAAGTATGACTACTAAATCTTTGCTTAAAGGTATCCAATTAGGCACTTGAGCCTGAAATTCTGCCCTTTGGAATGTCATATGTCCAATACCTGCTAGTAGCATAAATAAACCTAGCACCACTTTTAAGACAATCTGTACTATGTTAATCTTAATATTTTTTTGTATCATAAATTTAAATCTTTTGTGATTATATCGTGTACGATGTAAAATTCTGAAAAATTTCTCATTTTAAAAAGTTCTATTCAAAATCATTAGAAGAAAGCGTGCTTAAATTGAACTATAGAGATAAAAAAACATCGTTCTAAATTAATAAACTGCTTACTGCTGTAAAAGTTTAACTCACTTCGAATTCAGTTCAGAGCCCATCACTTAAAACACGCAAAAGTTCTTAAATCCCATTCACGATTTTATCTGGTCTACTTCTTTTTCAAAGAAGGTTTTTAGCCTGTACTGTCCGTATCTTGGCGTAATGTTGTCTTGTGCCATTAATGTGAGAAAGAACTCAAAAGGGCCATAGGTTTTAGATGATGTAAATGTTCGGAGGAGAAAAATCAAAAACTTACGAATCCAATCTGGCAAATGCATTATCTTAATTGGCTTCTTCCAAGCTTGAAGCGCAATCTCTCCTATTTCGTTTTGGGTGAGTAAATCAGGACCTCCAACAGGAATTTCTGTTTCATTTTCTTCAATAGATTCTATTATAGCTTTAGCCAGATCAGCACCGTGAATAGGGTTTAATTTAAAATTTCCATCACCAAAAAGATAAACAGTTCCGCTTTTAGCCATTTCCAAAAAATCTTTCATATCTGAGAAGAATCCATTGGGTCTAAAAACAGTGTAAGCTAAACCTGATGTTTTCAATGTATCTACAAATTTTTCTTTGGCTGCCATTATTTTCAAATGCCGCATTTTATCTCCATTCACCGCAGATATATAAATAAACTTCTGCACTCCTGCCCTTTTGGCTTCTTCGAGTAGATTGATGTTTGCTTGATAATCTACATCCATATAAGTGAGTCCATCTTTTTGGCGGGTTATACCCACTGATGAAATCACAACATCAGCATTCTCCAAAATTCCTTGTAGTGTTTCAGACTTGGTTACTTCTGCTGTAATTATTTGGCTTTCATCCAAACCAAAATTCAACAGTTTTTGCTTGTTTCTGGCAATGGCTTTAAAAGACTTTTCTTGAGATTGTAACAATTTTACTATGTGACTTCCGAGGTAGCCAGTGGCTCCTGCAACGATGATATTTTTCATTTGTGGTTGTTTTAAAGATGTTTTTAAATTAATACATATCACCATCCATTGATTTAATGGATGGTGATTATTAAAAGCACTCTATCGCTTTTGTGATAAAATTCATTAGAAATAAATCTTATACATTAAGTTGGGTAGCGTACCGAACTGCGTGGTATAACCAATTGAGTTTGGTGCACTTGCATCGTAATACTCTGTGAGCTTGCCTTTATTATTGGTGATGTTTTCTAAGTTGAGCAATAACTCATGCGTAGTTTTAAGCTTGTTCCATTTATAACTAGCAGACAAGGTGAGCATATAGAGGTCTTCCAAATCATGCTCATAAGCTTTGCTGTAATCGAAAAACTGGTTAGCAGTTGGGTTTACCACCAAATTTCCCTGTGCATCTCTAAGTAATGGAATAATCTTTTTGCCTCCACCAAAGAATAATTTTGCATTTAGATTTAATGTCTGATTCTGCTTTTTACCTAGCCCAGAAAATTCTTTTCCACCTAGAATATTTACTGCATAATTGCCATTAAATCGGGTATTTCGCTCAACTCCATCTAAAGATTCGTACTTCGAACTAAAGAATGAACCATTTACCATAAAGTAGTAATTGTTGGCAAAAAAGCGCTGTAAGGTTAATTCTATCCCATAGTTTTTGCCTTTTCCTTTATTTACAAGCTCTACATAGTTTAAGTCAATTTCTTCATTGATGGTAACAAAATAGCTAGAGTCTTTAGCAACTGGTAGATCGTATAAATGCTGGTAGTAAACTTCCATTTTAGCTAACAGATTTGGCGTAATCTGTAAATCGTAACCCAATACAAAGTGATGCGCTTTTAGCAAATCGAGGTTTTTATTGGGCTCAACATAACTCCCATCTGCTTGCTGAAATCTAGCAAAATAATGATGAATACTCTCCATTGAGCTATGCAACCCATAAGCAATTTTAATAGAATTATTATCATTTAATTGCCAATTTAATGCTGCTCTCGGCTCTATTGTCTGCTTGTTGTTATAGAAGATATTGGTGTTATGCACACCGGCAACCAAGGTAAATTTCTTTGACAAATAATGCTTCCAACTCACATAACTTCTTAAGCTTCCTATCTGCCCATTAAAGCTTTGGATGGTTTGCAAATCATCGTCATTAGCTAACAATCTGCGTTGTGAGTTATCATAATCTGACAAAGTGTAGATGACTCCAAACTGCAATTTGTTTTTAGCATTTAACTTATGATGAAAAACCATTTTACCACGATAGGCAATCTTATTTAAATCACTGTTGTACGTTGTTCGGTAAGGCCCATCTGTTTGCTCAGATTCAAAAACTTGATCTGTACTTCCATCAGCATTAATTGCCAAACTGGTTTCTAAAAAGCTGTTTTTACCAAAAGAATAGCTGTGATTTACACCAAGATTCAATAAATAGCTCGATTTATCATAATCTTGAATAATGTCTTTTCGCATTTCCTCATTTCCCGGTGTGTTCCAATCTTCTGGAGTTACATCTTTCAACTTAAAATCACTCTTTCCTCCTAAACCATAAACCGAAAAAACTCCATACTTACGAGTTGGTAGAAATACTTTGAAAGCCGCATCCTGAAAAACCGGATCACCTTCTACATCTAGTAAGCCTAACTGGTTTAAAGCAGATGCTGTTGAGTAGCGATAATTTGCCAAATAAGAACCTCCATAACCTTTTTTAATCGGCCCTTCTACAGTTAAATCTGTTCCTAACAAACCGAAACCAAAGATCATTTCTCTTTTCTCATTGTTTCCATTTCGCAGTTTGATGTCGTAAACTCCTGATAACACATCGCCAAATTCAGCCGGAAATGCACCCGTGTAAAAATCTGAAGTTGCTAGTAAATTGCTATTGAGCGCACTCGTAGAACCATTTACTGCGCTCTGATCTGCAAAATGATTTGGGTTGGTAATGGGCATGCCTTCTAACCTCCATTGAACATACTTTGGAGAGTTACCTCTTACGATAATATCATTTCCACCACTACCAGAATTGGTAACTCCGGCATAGTTAACTGTGACCAAAGCAGGATCGTTAAAGCCTGTGCTCAATCGGTTCATTTCTTCCATAGAGATCGATCTTGCACTTACTACAGCCATTTCGTTAAGCGGCTCTGCATTGTTTTCAGTAGCTGTTACAACAATATCTGCAAGTTGAGTAGTAGACTCTGTTAAGGCTAAATTGAGTATTACTTCTTTGCCAGATGTTACAACAATATTCGGTATTGTCTGGCTCTCGTAACCCAGATAATTTACTTGCAATGTAACTCTACCAACAGGTACATTATTCAATCTAAAGTTTCCATCTACATCCGTTACTACACCTATAAGCGGCTGACTATCTGCAATTTGTACCGTAGCCCCTATCAATGGATATTTGCTATCTATATCTTTTATTGTTCCGCGGATGGTCTGCACAGGTAAAAATTCCTGTGCATATATCCGGGGCAGGCAAATTATACATAAAAATGAGATGAAGCCTGCTAATTTTAAATGTGCTTTTTTCATGATCAGAAATGTGTTAATGATGATTTCAGAATTCGTTTATGGTGATGGTTTCTTGGATAAGGTTGCGCATTTCGCCCTTGTCTTGCTCGTTGCTCAGCATCACAATCACACCATTTGAATCAGGTAAGAGACCAATAAAACTGGTGAATCCATTTATATCACCTCCGTGGTAATACATCAACTTTCCTTCAATTTTGATGGTGAACCAACCGAATCCTATAGTGTTGTATCCATCTTCGCTATATGGCTCAGCAAATAATTCTTCTTTTTCTGCGGCTGTTAAATATGTATCTCCCATGAGTGCTTTCGCCCACTTTTCCATGTCTTCCAGGTTACTCACTAAATCGCCAGCACTATATGCGATTTGCATTCGGTAAGGTGTTACTTCTGAACCATTTAGATAGCCTTTGGCATAAGGCGCTCCCGACATTTCGTTTGGCCCTTCTTTGGTGGCAAACATTCCCAGTGGATCAAAAATCTTGGTTTTTAGATAGTCATGATAATTCTGACCGCTTAAAGCCTCAATTAAAAGACCCAACAACAAGTAATTTGAATTAGAGTATTCGAACTCTGTTCCGGGTTCAAAGTTTAAACCTTCTTCGGCTACTCCTTCTACTAAGATTTCAAAAATCTCTTCGGGTGTAAAATCCTGATTTTGCGATGCAGACAATGTTTCTACAGCTCCGGTATAATCTGGAATGCCTGAATGGTGCGTTAAAAGCTGCCTTAGTGTGATTTGATCTGCAAATGGAAATTCATCTGTGAAATCGCTAATGGGCTGATCGTAACTTTCTATCAATCCATCTCTTTTAAGATGAATAATTCCTACAGCAGTAAAGGCTTTTGTCATGGAACCGATGCGGTAAACATGCGTTTTGCTGTTAAACTCTCCTGCTGTAACATCAGCATAACCATAACCTTTTCGAAGAATCTCAGAACTGCCTTTTTCAATTAAGACACTTCCAGAAAAATCTAAAGATTCAAAAAATTCATCTGCACTCGTGTAATCTGTTTGAGGTTGAACTTCTGTTTCATCATCATTACAAGAAACTAGAAGCGCAAGCATTAGAATTGATAATAGTAAATTTAAATAGACTCTCATTTTTATGTTTTTTAATTATGATTCAAAAATGAGGGTATCTAAAGCGGCTTTCGTCTTGAATTATTTAGCAGGACTTTTTTATGAAATTCAGCACTTTTTTAGCTGAAAAACATAGTAGAAAGCTCAGAAGTGATGCTATTTACTAGAATTCAAGACTTTTGAGGCATTCATTTCTGCCATTTAAATAAGTGAAAAATGAAATTCCGGACTTTTGGAGGAAAAGTCTATTATTTCAGATGTTGTTTCATCCATTTTTTTGGTGTGAGCCCAGTTTCTCTCTTAAAAAAATCATTAAAAACCGACTTAGAGCGGAAACCACTTTCATAAGCGAGTCCTAAAATAGTTAAATGTTTGTTGGCTGGGTCAATCGATTTTGCTTTAAAAGTTTCTAAGCGATAGCTATTTACAAAGTCATTAAAGTTTTTGCCCATTTTCTTATTCAACAACCAAGAGAGTTTATTCGGATGCAATTCAATTTTTTCAGCTAAAGTCCGCAAGTTTAATTCTGGGTTCAAGAATAACTGGTCTTCTTGCATTACTTTTAATAATAGTGCTTCAAACTCATCTGATTCTAAGTCAAATATTTCTTCTGGCTGGCTGACTTGTATAGGTTTGGCGACTACATTGGGAGATTGCTTTTTAAAAGTAGTATTACACAAATGTATATATTCAGAGGAACTTTTAAGTGGCTCCATCAGCGGGTCAGAAATAAAATTGATATACTGCCCTAAATGATTATTCACACCACTTTTCAATGCCACCAAAGCTGCATTCTCATCATTTTGATAAAGAGGAAAATAAACTTCCCAAGGTAAATAGCCTACACTTTTAGGTTCATAATTAACCCTGTTTTCAGGTACAATCTCATTTCGAAATTGATAAAGCAGTTTAAATTCCGACACATTTTGTATGAAAGAAGAACTGGCTAAGAAATCATACAAACTTTGTTTATCTTCCATCAAAATATAACAGCAAGCCTTAATTTGTAAAGCCAATTGCCATTGCGCATCGATCTCTAAAGACTTGTTCATCCACTTTAAAGACTCAACATATTCTTTTCGCAAGTAATACAAATAGCCTTTGGTAAAACAATGATTTGCAGATAATGGATTGTAAACCATTGCTTTATCTACAAAACTCATCGCCTTTGCAAAATCTCCTATACCTGTATAACATTCGGCAGTAGCTTCTAAAGCTGCCGAATAGTTTGGCGAAATTGCTAATGCCTTTTTTAAATATTCTAGCGCTGATTCTACTTCCCAATTTGCCCAATAAGCAGTTGTTGCCAAAGCAAAATAGCCTTCTGGTGCATCTGGTTTTAGTAACAAGCCTTTTTCCAAATAGCGATAACCCTCCGATAAGGCACTTTCTTTACCAATATGATTCCACGAAGCAAGAATGCCATAACACTGTACAATTCCGAAATACGGTGGATAATAATTGGGATCAAGCTCGATGCATCTTTTATAGAATTCAATCGCTTTTTTAAAATCTTCAAGCTTCCAATTGAGCTCATAAAACCTACCTCTCAGGTAATGCTGGTAAGCTTCTACATTGGTAGTTCTATTTTCTACCAAATGCTCTGCAATGTCTAAATGCCCAAAATTTTCCCTGATTTTTTCGGCAATGAGTAAGCTTATTTCTTCTTGTAGATCAAAGATGTTTTCAAGCTTGCGATCGAAGTTCTCCGACCAAATATGAAAACCATTATCTGTTCTGATGAGCTGCGCCGAAATTCTCACAGTATCTCTGGCTTTTCTAATACTACCTTCGAGCACAGTAGCCACACCTAGTTCATTACCGATATGCCTTACATCTGTTTTGGTGTTTTTATAGACAAATGAAGATGTTCTGGCAGTAACCTTAAGCCCTTGAATTTTGCTTAGCGCATTGATGATTTCTTCCGTCATTCCATCAGCAAAATATTCATTCTCTGGATCGGAACTAAGATTTTCGAAAGGAAGAACTGCTATGGATTTCTGATTAATCAATTAATGATGTTGAAATTTCTGGCTAAATATTCACACTAAACAATTGGCAAAGAAAGCAAAATATTGAAAACAAACTCATAATATCTAAACTACAGATATCGAGTATTTTTATATGAGAATTGATCCTATAATAAGAATGAGTTTTATTTTGGGAATATTTGCTCAAATTAAGCTAGATAGATTTTCTCCAATTTTGATTTAATCTCAGCTAAGTAATTTTTTTTGACCTTGCGAAAAAATCAAAAAGCTAAAAATGGATAATCCACAAAAAAACTGAGTTTAAGTACTCTGCTGATTGAAAAATGTATGTAAGAGCATGCATTATTTAGCTTATAAAGCACCATTAAATTAAAAATTACATATCAGTTTTTTAAAGATTTCTCCGTAATCTCCAATTGTGATTTATGCTACCTAAAAATTGTATTCTCATAATCAGCTGACAAACACGAATGAATATGAGAACAACAAATAAGCAACTAACTAAAACCTTAATAGCATTTATACTAACTTCAATTTCTTTCTACAACCAATTATTTGCACAGATAGAAATTTGGAGCGAAGATTTTACTACTGTTTCAACAAATGCCACTTCTGATAATGGAAACACAGCATGGTACACCACATACCCAGCATACAGCAGTTTTTGGGGTGTAAAGAATAATTACTTTGAAGCACAAGGACTTTCAAATGAGGCCACTTGGTATTCAGAAACAATCGACATTTCTAATTATACCAATGTGTCAATTAGCTTAAATATAGCTGAAAACGGGCGCTTAGAAAGCAACGATTACATAAGAGTTTATTATGCCATAGATAATGGCAACGAAATTCTATTTGCAGAAAAAAGGGACGATTTCACTTATCAACATATCTTTATTTCTGGATTAAATGGTAATTCCATACAAGTAATTATTAAAGCCTTTAATAGCGATAGCCACGAAACTTATTACTTTGATGATATAGTGATTACAGGTACTGCTATTAGTAATTGTAATAATCAAATCAGTTCTTTCCCTTATACAGAAAGCTTTGAAGATGGTATTGGCAAATGGAAACAAAGCAGAAATGATAATTTTAATTGGACTTTAAACTCTGGTGGTACCATGAGTGGCGAGACAGGTCCAGATGTAGCTACAAATGGAAATTACTATTTATATACCGAGCAAAGCTCTTACAATGATGTAGCTTATATTGAAAGCCCTTGTTTTGATTTAAGCAATCTTGTGAGCCCTTATCTCTATTTCGATTATCATATGTATGGAGATGAAATGGGAACATTGGCTGTAGAGGTTCAATCAATATCAAACCCTAATAATTGGACAACCATTTGGTCTGCCAGTGGGAATAAAAACAATACTTGGTATCTAGCCAAAATCGATCTTACTTCTTATGCTGGTTCGTCTATCAAATTACGCATTAAAAGTGTAGCCACGGGTGGTAGTAAATGCGATATGGCCATAGATCATTTAGGAATTGCAGATCATATTATTTCTGTAAATAGTAATGCTACGCTAGCAGAGTTTCAACAAAACATCACCGGAACTGGTGTAACCATAGAAAACCTTTCCGTTACCTCTTGTGCAAATGAAGCTTACGGCACTTACTCTACTTCATCTGGCTCTCAACTCAACTCAGATCATGGAATTATTATGTCTACCGGCAAGGCTACTGACATACAGCAAATGAACCGCAGTAAATGGTGGAGTACCCAGTTAAAAACTCCGGGAAATGCCACTCTTAACAACTACACAACGGGAAGTACTATGGATGTTTGCTATATAGAATTTGATGTTATTCCCTCCGGTGAGACACTTAGCTTCAATTATACCTTTGCTTCAGAAGAATATGTAGACTATGTGGGTAGCCAGTTTAATGATGTTTTTGCTTTTCTGATTAGTGGTCCGGGAATAAGTGGTGAAGAGAATATTGCTGTAATTCCTAATACCAACACACCTGTATCGATCAATAATGTAAACCATTATGCTAACAACCAATATTTTGTAAATAATGCTTACTACGATGATCCTAACAATGGTGGTGGTTCAATTGCAGATTCTACTGCTTTTGGTTCGATTGAGTACGATGGATTTACCGTAAATTTAGTGGCTCGCAAACAAGTGCAAAGCTGCCAGAGATACCACATTAAATGGATGATCGGCGACGTAGGTGATGAACTGCTAGACTCTGGTGTGTTAATCGAAGGGTTATTTAGTAATGATATTTCTGCCAGTTTATCTGCCTCAGAGATTTATAACACATGTTTAAACGATCCAGTTACTATCACTTTTACGAGAGAAGGAAATGTGAGTAATCAACTTACTTTAACGCCTAATTTCAGTGGTTCTATGCTGCAAAACTCAGATTACACGATCTCTGGATTAGAACATGGCTTAGTAAAGTTTGACGCTGGCTCATCTACTACTCAAATTACAATTGAAGCAGATCAAAACTACTCCATTAGCTCTTTAGATAGTGTAATCGTTGAACTAACTGGTTGTTCTGGTGGGGTGCTTACTTCTTCTAAAGTTTATTACAAACCTCTTCCAGATTTTTCAGATGATAACTTTCATGTTTGCTACGGCGATGTTTCAAGTATCGATCCGGGTGAATTTGTTTCTTACCAGTGGAAAGATTCACAAGGTAATGTACAATCTAGCGAGCGAATATTTCAAACTAATACTTCTGGTACTTATACACTCACAGTTGCTAACGAAGCCGGATGTGAAGACACCACTGAACCTTTTACTGTTACAGTTTTAGCCGAATTACAACTCTCTGCAACTGCGCAGTGCCAACCAGTTGGTATCAATAAAACCCAAGTGTACGTGCAAGCAATTGGTGGTGGTGGAAACTATCAATACAAATTGTCAGATCAGCCAGAAAATGCCTATGCAAACGATTCTATCTTTTTAATTACTAATAATACTACTGTACTAATTGATGTAAAA
>PBYL01000380.1 GCA_002729595.1 Thalassovita sp.
GGTGCAACTTGGGAGAAAGTATTATTCGCTAATGAAGATGCCGGTGCCGTAGATTTAATTTTAGAACCGGGAAACCCAAGAGTAATTTATGCCAGTACTTGGAATGTACGCAGAACACCTTACAGCTTTTCTAGTGGTGGTCCGGGTTCTGATCTTTGGAAAAGTACCGATGCAGGTAAAACTTGGAAAAAACTTACCGACTTACCAAACATGCCAGCCTCTCCAAGAGGAATTATTGGCGTAACAGTTTCACCTGTAAACCCTAAAAGAGTTTGGGCTTTGATAGAGGCTAATGATGGAGGTGTTTTCCGTTCAGATGATGCCGGTAAAACTTGGAAGAAGATTAATGAGAACCGAGCGCTAAGATCGCGTGCTTGGTATTATACCAGAATTTATGCCGACTCGCAAAACGAAGATATGGTGTATGTGATGAACGTTTCTTATGCTGTTTCTAAAGATGGCGGAGAGAATTTCAGCTTACATAATGCACCTCATGGTGACCACCATGATTTGTGGATCGATCCTGACAACAACCAAAGAATGATTATTGGTGATGATGGTGGAGCGCAAGTTTCAAACGATGCGGGTGAAAACTGGTCTACTTATTACAACCAACCTACTGCACAATTCTATCGCATCGAAACAGACAACAGTTTCCCTTATAGAATTTACAGTGCTCAACAAGATAATACTTCTGTGAGAATCTACCATAGAACTGCTGGCAATAGCATTTCTGAAAAAGACTGGGAAATAACTGCCGGTGGTGAAAGTGCTTGGCATGCAGTTGACCCTAAAAACGATAATATTGTTTACGGAGGAAATTACAAAGGTTATCTCTATCGCTTCGATCACGAAACCCAACAGCGTAGATACATCAATGTTTGGCCGTTAAACCCGGCTGGCTCTGGTGTTGAGGTGATGAAATACCGCTTCAATTGGAACTTCCCGATTATGTTTTCTAAGCATGAACCAGAGAAACTATATGCTTTCTCAAACCATGTGCATGTTAGCACCAACGAAGGTCAAACTTGGGAAACCATCAGTCCAGATCTAACCAGAAACGATCCTGCAACTTTAAAATCTTCTGGTGGACCAATTACCCAAGATAATACAGGTGTTGAGTTTTATGCAAACATTTTTACCATAATGGAAAGTCCGCATGAGAAAGGAGTTTTATGGACTGGTTCTGATGATGGATTACTCAACCTTACAAAAGATGGTGGAAAAAACTGGATCAATGTAACTCCGCCAGATGCTCCAAAGTGGATTATGTGGAATTCAATCGACCCGCATCCATCTAATCCAGGTGGTGCCTACATCGCCGGAACTATGTATAAAAGTGGCGACTTTACTCCATAT
This sequence comes from Thalassovita sp., assembly GCA_002729595.1. Lineage (GTDB taxonomy): Bacteria > Bacteroidota > Bacteroidia > Cytophagales > Flammeovirgaceae > Chondrinema. Next base: position 1,360 of record PBYL01000380.1, read on the forward strand.
CTCTACAAAACCACTGATTACGGTCAAACTTGGACAAAAATCACCAATGGCATTGAAGCCAAAGATTTTACGCGCGTAGTTCGTGCAGACCCTAAAAAAGAAGGATTGTTATATGCTGGCACAGAATACGGTATGTACATTTCTTTTGATGATGGAGCTAGTTGGAAGCCTTTCCAATTAAACTTACCGATTGTATCAATCACCGATTTAAAGTTTAAAGACAATAACCTCATCGTTGCTACTCAAGGTAGAAGCTTCTGGATTATAGACGACCTTACTCCTTTACATCAACTAAGTGAAACGGTTGCCAAGAGCGATTTTTACCTCTATAAACCTAAGGATAGTTACAGAATGAGAACTGCCAATGGTAGAGGTAATATGAAGTTAGAAGGCAAAAACCATCCTGATGGTGTAATGATGTATTTCTATGTGAAAGACAAGCCTGATAGCACTTTTACTGCTACTTTGGAGGTGACAGAACCAAATGGAAAAGTGATTAAAAAGTATGACTACAAAGCGAAAGATCCAAAAGAGAAATTAGCCATTAACGAAGGCATGAACCTCTTTCTTTGGGATATGCACTACCCAGATGCAGTTTCTTTTCCGGGCTTGATTTTGTATTCATCTAACACCAAAGGACCTTTGGCTGTGCCGGGCAATTACAAAGCTAAATTAACTGTGAATGGAGAATCGGTAGAGCAAGACTTTAAAATCTTGATTGATCCAAGAATTAAAAGTACACAAGACGATTTACAAGCTCAGTTTGATTTCTTAATTGAAGTGCGAGATAAGCTTTCAGAAGCGCACCAAGCAGTAATTGATATAAGAAAAATTAAAAAAGACATCGATTACTTAAAGGAAAAATTAGGTGATGATGCCGCTTACCAAGAGATAATTTCAAAAGCAGAAGAGTTGAAAAAAGACTTAACAGTAATTGAAAATAACATCCACGAAACTAGAAACCAAGCTTACCAAGACCCATTGAACTTTGGTATAAAACTTAACAACAGGTTAGCATTTTTAGCTACACACGAGTCGGCAGGAGATTTTAGACCATCTGACCAAGGTGTGGCTTATAAGAAGGAAGTGTCTGATCAAATAGATAAAGAGCTTTCTGATTACAAGAGCACTGTTGACGAAGGTATAGGAGAATTGAATAAGATGATCAAAGAAAATTCAATTGATTTTATTATGGTGAATACAGATGAATCTGAAAATTCACAAGGGAGGTAAAAAGAAAACGGAGTGTCTAAAAGCAGCTCTAAAAGAGCTGCTTTTACCAACTCCCTCTCTTTAATCTAATCACTTAATACCATGCCTTCTAGTGAGTGATTTCTTTTTGCGATTTTGATCAATTTTTCAAATAGTGTCTAAAAGCGGAATTCCAACTTCACTTAACTTCTGCTATTCCAGATACAAAACAATTTCAACAGACAATTCATGATAAAACAATATTTGAAATCACTAACCTTCTACAGCCCAAAATTTATCTTAATTTTTAACAATCCTATGTAACTCTTTTACTTTTATTCAGACTGCACGTTTTCACACAATTTTTTAATCAACCCGATTGGTATTGTGTATCAGATTATGATATAAAAGTACTTCCTCTAAATTATATTAATCATATAAACTGTCATACAGCTACCTGATTATCGTCAGTTTTTATCTGGATTTTTATTGGACTGAAAATGTAAAAAAGAGCCTATTATCCTGCCTTTTCATAAGCTACTCTTAACCAACTAATTACCTCTTCGTTTACCTCTCCTTTTGAAGCAATTTTAATTACATGGCTGCACATAGCATTGGCTTTCGTAATGGCTTCAAGCATACCTTGCTCTGCTTGCTCTTTTAAGTTTAGGCTAATTTCGAAACGGGACTTGGTAGCAGGTTGCAACATAGCAAATTGCTTTTTTCTTCGAAGACTCACATAAGCCTTTTTGGGTGCAATTTCTACATCATCTCCAAAGCCAGAAACCGCTTGAATGAGAACATCATAAATCTCTTTAAGTAGCTCCTTGTCTTTGTATTGAGCTGTTATAAGGTCATCAGTATTGGTAGCAGAGCCTGCATCAGCTTTTCGGGCTTTTAGAGCAACCATATTTGCAAAACCATGTGTGAACTGATGCTCTGTTTTTAAAAACTTTAGTATTTCGCCGTGTTTACTAAACTGCTTGGCTTGAACGATTTCTATCCACTCAGCCAAAGATTTCCCTGTGTTTTTCTCCAAATTGGCAATCATGGTTTCTTCACCAGATGCCGTGTTTGTTTTTGCCATATTTACTTTATCGGTTATTTATAACTGAATATAACATATTTGATAAAATAAATAAAACTGTAGGTAGAAGTTACACTTCCACGTTATTCTTCTTCAATATACTTTTTACTAACTTACCTAAGGTTAATCCTTGCCCGATAATAGAGAACACCACAATGGTATAAGTAATGGTTAAAAAGAAATCTCGCTGCATTTGATCTTCTAGTGAAAGGGCTAAGGCGATGGAAATTCCTCCTCTAATTCCTCCCCAAGTCATAATCATATTGGTTTTAGGAATAAAATCTAGCCTTTTATTAAATACTGCAATCGGCCCAGCTAGAGCCAAATAGCGAGCTACCAAAGACACAGGAATTGCCATTAAACCAAATAAAATATATTCGGTATCTATGGTGATAATGAGTAACTCGAAACCGATTAGCACAAAAAGAATGGCATTTAAAAACACATCGACCAGTTCCCAAAATTTGTCCACATAGTTTTGGGTGGTATCTGACCAAGCCGTTTTAGGTGACCAATTACCAATAAACAAACCAGCCACAACAATCGCCAATGGTCCTGAAAAATGGAGGAAACTCGCTAAACTATAACCACCCATTACTAGCGCCAAAGTAATCATTACCTCAGTTTCGTAATGGTCGATAATTCGCATTAAATAAAAACCTACCCAACCAAGCAACAAACCTAAGATAATTCCTCCACCCACTTCTTCGGCAAATAGCAACACGACATCTGTAAAAGAGATCGCATCGATACCTTTAGAAGCCATGTTGAAAATCACTAAAAACACAACTACACCCACGCCATCATTAAAAAGAGATTCGCCTACAATTTTTATTTCCAACTTCTTAGGTGCGTTTGCTTCTTTTAAAATGCCCAAAACTGCAATGGGGTCTGTTGGAGAAATGAGTGCTCCAAATAGCAAACAGTAAATAAAGTCTACCTGATGACCTAGCAAGTTGGTGAGGAAGTACATCATACCTCCCACTAAAAAAGTAGATAGCAGTACACCAAGCGTAGAAAATAGAGCAATTGGTGCTTTGTAGCTTCTTAAAGCATCGAGTTTTGTATGCAATGCCCCAGCAAAAAGCAAAAAACTCAGCATTACATCTAGCAAAATGGTTTCGAAATCTATGCTTTGGATAAGCGCTTTGGAATCTTCTAAAATTACTGGCTTAATTGTTCCCAAACCCAATACCGCGAATGTGAGTGCAATGGCCATAATCATGAGGCCAATGGTAAATGGAAGTTTAAGAAAACGGGTATTGATAAATGCGAAGATGGCAGAAAGAACAGTAAGAATACTAACGATAGTGAAAATCCCCATAGGTTAAAAAGTGCTTTGGTCTTAGTTTAATTAACAATCACGGCGGCTGCAAGTACAGCACAAAACTCGCTTGCAAATGTAACAGCTAAAAGTCAAAAAAGGAGATTATAAAGATGATGTATGCTAATTAGCGTCTTCGTCTAACTCTTTTATAAAAGTTTCTGGATCAATTTTCCAATTTTTTAATATCTGTATACAAATTTTTTTATTCTCTTGCACTTTGGGTAAACTTTCTGAGAACGATTTCAATGTTACTAAAGCTTCTCTAACCAATTTTAAAGATTTTAACTGATTGGGTATACTTTGTAAGTAAAAAATGGCTAAATTAGTTGCAGTCGATCCCACATCCAATAAATAAATATCAGGGTTCAATTCAGACAATTCTCTTCTTATACTTAATGCTTCCAAAAAGCTGATTTCTGCTTTATTCAAAGTATTTTTAGATTGGTATAATATTCCAAGGTTGTTCAAAGTAATTGCTACTTTAGATTTAAATGTATGAGAATTATTTTGAGATAAATCGCGATAGATGGCAAGAGCTTCTAAATAACTAACTTCTGCTTCGTAAAACATATTTTGTTTTTTGTAAATAATAGCTAAGTTATTCAAAGTTGTTGCAACATAAGGTGAATAAACTTTTGGATAAATAGCTGTTAAATTTTTCCTAATTATTAAAGCTTCTTTATTATACGATTCTGCTTTTTGCAAATCATTTTTTGCTACATATAAATTAGCTAGATTATTAAGTGACATTCCTACAACTGGCAAATAGGTATCTGGATTAAACTTAACAAGGTTTCTTCTTATTATAAGGGCTTCTTGATAATTCGATTCTGCCTCAACCAAATTATTTTTTTTAAATTGTAATTCTGCTAAATTATTAAGAGTTGTTGCAACATATGGTAAATATCTTTTTTGATCATCTTCATTCTCAACTAACTTTCTTTTGATCTTTAATGATTCTTTATAATTAATTTCTGATTTACATAATTCATTTTTGTCACTCTGCAAAATCCCTAAATTATTAAGGGTTTTACTGAGGTCCAATAAATATTTAGATTCTTTTGATTCTGCTAACTTTCTTCTAATCATTAATGCTTCATTATAATTTATTTCAGCTTGAAATATTTCATTTTTGTCGCTTTGTAAATTAGCTAAATCATTGAGTACTTTTCCTACATCTTTAAAATAATTTTTATTGAATTCGGATAACTTTCTGTAAATGTCCAGAGCTTTTTGGTAACTTATTTCTGCATTTAAAAAGTCATGTTTAGCTCTATATAAAAGACCCAAATTATTTAAAATTAATCCTTTACTATCATCTTTTAAGTTTTCAAGTAAGCACTTTTCATAAAAATCAATTGCTTGATCAAAACGATTAAGTTTTTGATAAAAATTTCCAATCTGAAAATATGTGTCAAAAGAGGGAAAAATATTTACTGCCCTTAAAAAATTATTCTCTGCTTCATCAAACTTATACTGCAGCTGTAAAATTTTTGCTTTTAATGTTCGAGCTTCAGCCAGTTTTTTCTCTTCATCATCCAACTTAGTTTTAGACAATTCTTCCAATGCCTTTGCTAAATCACCATCTATGAAATAATTAAATGCTTGCTTATAACATTCACTAATAATATTTAAATCTTTGTGTTCATATCTTTTAATTATCTCTTTTACTTGTTTTTCTTTATCTAAAATAGTTTTCTTGAATTTATTTATCTCGTTACTAAGTTTAAGCGTTTCTAATCCTGCTAATTCTTTATTTTCATTAATGCGTTGTTTTTGCTCTTCTACTCTTTCTTTTAGTTCTTTAATTCGTTCATGTTGCTCTACTGTATATTTCTTTACAAAATCGTCCCAAGCAATAGTATTAATAGTTATTTTACTATCCTTTACTCCTTGTATAACAACATTTCCATTGCCGTCTAAAGAAACTTTATTTATCTCTTGGTACTCCATTAATCCTTATTAATATTAATCGTACTTCCAGAAATATCTTGGAAATTCATATTGTTATCTCCTGTATTAGTTTGGGTATTTTGTTTGTATTGCATTTGGTTTTTTTGCAACCATTCTGGGTCTTCTTTTTTTAATAAGGCTTTCAGTTTTTTCATCTGCTGCTCAAATTCCGGTTTATCCAACTTTTCCATCTCTGCGGCTAAAGTTTTTTGGGCTTCAAGCTGAATGGTTTTATCCTCTGGCTTTTCTTTTAAAGCTTCTATTTTAGCCTTGCTTTTTGACGGTAATTTCGATTTTACCCATTCATACACATCCATACTAGCTTTTTTTGCTACTTCCTTTCCTCCATTGTTATTCAGGTAACCTAAAACAAGCAGCATTTCTGGTAAAAAATCCATAGATTAAAAAGTTTATTAATGATATATCTTAATTAGTCTCGTCTTATAATTATTTATTACATAAATATATAGACTTTGCTAAGAAAAAATATACCAGAATAACAGTATTCGTAGATTTATTTAACATTAATCATGCTACACACACATTGTTACCAGTATTTGATTATCCTGCTAGTCGGATTCTTTTTTCATACAAATTATACTTATGCTCAGGATTTACCTAGAGTAATTGTTTCTACAGACATTGGTGGCGATGATCCAGACGATTTTCAGTCGATGGTGCATTTTCTATTGTATGCAGATCGGTTTGATATTGAGGGATTAATTAGTTCGCCACCCAAAGAAGGCAGAGCCAAGCATATAAAAGAAGCCATTGCTGCATATGCCTTGGATTATCCCAAACTGAAACAACATGGAGATTTTCCAAAACCTAGTAAATTGCTAAAGCTCACCAAACAAGGCGCTACAGATGCACAAGCTGGTTTAGTACCTCAAGAATTAAGTGATGGTGCCGAATGGATAATTAAAAAGGCGCAAAGCAAAGACGAAAGACCATTATACATTCTTGTTTGGGGTTCGATTACCGATGTCGCTCAAGCAGTGTACAAAGCACCCAATATAAAAGAAAAAATAAGGGTTTATTCCATTGGTTCGTGGAATACCCGACTCGATTCGCTCTCTCGCAATTATTTATACGAGCAGCATCCAGACCTTTGGTGGATTGAAAACAACTCTACTTTTAGAGGCATGTATATGGGAGGCAACCAAGCAGATGATTATGGAAACTTAAGTTTTATTGAAAAACATGTAAAAGATTATGGTGCAATGGGAAAGCTTTTCTGGGATAAAAAGAAAGATATAAAAATGGGTGATACACCCGCAGTTTTGTATATGCTCAATGGAAACCCTGCTAAACCAGAAAGTGAAAGTTGGGGCGGTGCATTCATTAAAACAGATCATAGTTCTAATTACTGGACGGATAATCCAGATGCATCTTTGATTGTAAATGACAAAGCCGGAGCCAAGACAGTAAACAAATGGCGCAAAGCTTATCTTGATGATTGGAAGGAAAGGATGTTGTGGTTGAGGTGAATCACTCCACTCCAATCACATCGTTTAACTTTTCCCAAATATCATTTTGGAAAGTAGTTGGCACAAAATCATCGCTAGGCAACTCTCCCATTCTAATTACGATGAGGTTTTCGCTTGGAACAATGTCTAATAGCTGTCCATTTTTTCCCATGGCAGCAAACATATCTTCTGGTGCATCTGGGCATAAATCTTCATTAAAAGTTAGTTGCAAACCCGGCAACTGGAAAGCTCCTTTGCCATTTAACCACCATAAATAACCATAAGAAGGATTTAAATTCTGAGAAGTGTTGACCATAGCTTCAAGATAATTTTCATCTCCCAATAGTGTAATTTCTTCCGTTTCTGTTTGCCATTTTCCATTGTTTAAAACCATCAATCCATACCTTGCCATAGAGCGGGCATCACTAAAATAAACATGGTTGCTACCTACATATTCCCAAAAGCCTATCATCCCAATTTTATCGGCAATTTTATCTTCAAAATATGTATCGAAATCTTCGCCGGTTGCCCCTTCAATTACACCATCTAGCAAAGTATAAGGTGCATTGTGGTAAGCCCATCGCTCACCGGGTTCAGCCAGATACTCCAAGCATTCTGGGTCGGTACAATCAGCATTGCTAGCATCATCTAAGCCACTGGTCATGGTGAGTTGGTTTAAAACCTTAATGTTTGTTTCTTGTTCAACGGTAAGACTCGTCCAGCCAGTTCCCAAATAGTCTGAACTTGGCTTACTGATATCCAAATAGCCATCTTCTTGGGCAATACCTACTAAAAAAGAAGTGAGTGTTTTGCCAGCAGATGCCCAATACCAATTGCTATTTTTATTAAAATCGAAACCGATTAAGGTTTTGCCTGCATAATGCTCGATGGCGATTTTCCCATCTTTTAAAACCAAAAATGCTCTGGTATTACTTTCTTCCAAAAAACTGATGAGATCAGGAATTTTATCTGTATTCCAACCTAAAGAATCAGGGGGAACGGTTTCCCAAGTGCTACCAGTTAATGGCGGAAAGTACAACTCGCTGGTATCATTTCCGATTGGTGAAACATCTGAGCCATCTTCGGTACAAGAGGCACTTAAAAAAATAGCAATGATTGAAAGGTAAATAGTTCTAAGCATGGGTAATTAGCCTTTATTTACCATTAGACGCCTTGGGGTTTAAAAAGTTTAATGAGTGATTAAAATTAACGATAAATTAAGCAAGAATGTCTTTTACAACATTTCCCGCAACATCAGTCAATCTAAAATCTCTGCCTTGAAAATGATAAGTCAAACTTTCGTGATCCATACCTAAAAGATGCAGCATAGTCGCGTGCAAATCGTGGATGTGTACGCGATCTTTTACCCCGTAATAACCGATTTCATCAGTTTCGCCGAAAGTAAAACCTTCTTTTACTCCACCACCTGCCATCCAGATAGTAAATGCCTCTGTATGATGGTCGCGACCATAAAAAGCCATTTGTTTGCCTTCGCGGTTTTCTTGCATAGGAGTTCTGCCAAATTCACCACCCCAAACCACCAAAGTTTCATCTAACATACCGCGTTGTTCCAAATCGGTGAGTAAAGCTGTCATTGGTTTGTCTACTTCGTTGCAACGATCAACAAAACCGTGTTCCAAAGAACCATCTTTACCAGAACCGTGAGAATCCCAACCCCAATGATACAATTGGATGAAACGCACATTTTTTTCTGCCAACCTCCTAGCCAACAAACAGTTATTGGCAAAAGAAGCTTTACCCGGTTCTGTTCCATACATTTCGTGGATGTATTCAGGTTCTTTAGAAATATCCATAGCTTCAGGCACCGACATCTGCATTTTAAAAGCCATCTCGTATTGAGAAATTCGAGATAATATTTCAGGATCATTTACCTCATTGTAATTCTCCTGATTGATTCTATTAATCGCATCAATGGACTTTTTACGCAAATCTCGATTCATTCCATCTGGATTGCCGGTATACAAAACCGGATCACCTTTAGATCGGCATTGCACACCTTGATAGACAGTAGGTAAAAAGCCACTTCCCCACACACTTTTGCCTGCACTTGGCGTATTTCCACCCGAACAAAGCACAATGAAGCCCGGCAGGTTTTCATTTTCAGTTCCAAGCCCATAAGAAACCCATGAACCGATACTTGGCCTACCTAGCCTAGGAGTTCCGGTATGCATGAGCAATTGTGCAGGTGCATGGTTGAACTCATCGGTATGCATGGCTTTTAAGAAACTCACCTTATCGGCTTTTTGAGTGAAATGCGGCAAGCGATTAGAAATCCATGCACCAGAATCGCCATGTTGCTTAAAATCGGCAATGGGCCCCAACATTTTCGGTACACCTCTGATAAAAGCAAACTTCTTCCCTTCTAACAAAGCAGGTGGGCACTCCAAACCATGTAGTTTTGCTAGTTCAGGTTTGTAATCGAATAACTCCAATTGTGATGGTGAGCCCGCCATGTGTAAATAAATCACTCTTTTGGCTTTGGGTACAAAATGCGAAGCCTTGGAAGCTAAAGCATTGCCAACTTGCGGAGAAGTTGATTGTACCTTGTCTCCAGAACCGCCCATACAACTGCCCAACATAGAACCCAGTGCAATGCTGCCTAATCCGGTAGTACAATTGCGTAGAAAGTGCCTTCTGGTAGTTTGTTCTAGAGATTTATATTGTAACTCTTTGAGTATGTTGTCGATGTTTTTCATTTCATTCCTTAGTTAAAAATTCATCCATATTTAAAATGGCATTAGCTACTACCGTCATAGCAGCGAGCTTTTCACAATCTCCTTCACATTTATCAGGCAATTCACTTTTTTCAATATCTGCCGTTTCTAGATTCACTTTGCCTTCCATACCTTTGTTGCTTGGCTGCTTTTCATTCACTGGTTCATCGTAAGCTTTCGGGAAGTTGAGCAAGTTGACAACAGCACTGTCATTTTCTTGATAGAAGGCATAGGCTTCTTGCCATAAATCTTGCAAAGCTACTTTCTTCTCTGTGCTAATTTCTTTGAGCATAGCCTCCTGGTAACCTTTCTCAATTGCTGCATTTATATCTGAATCTTTCAGCATTTTTTGCGCTAAAGCAATGGCTGTTTCGATGTAGACCGGATCGTTTAAGGTGACCAAAGATTGCAATGGCGTATTGGTTCTAATTCTTCGAGGTACACAAAACTCTCGGCTTGGTGCATCAAAAGAAATCATTGAAGGATATGGGCTCGTTCTCCGCCAAAAAGTATAGACAGCCCGCCTGTAGCGATCTTCACCCTCACTGGTTTTCCATTTGAGACCACTGTAGATTACTTGCCAAACACCTTCTGGCTGTGGTGGCATTACTCCTTTGCCATACATTTTATCGCTGAGCAAACCGCTTACTGCCAATGCCTGATCGCGCACCTGTTCTCCACTCAACCTAAATCTTGGCCCTCGTGCGAGCAACCTGTTAGCAGGGTCTTTTGCGAGCAACTCGTTATTTACTTTTGAGTCTTGCCTGTAAGTAGAAGAAAGCACCATTTCTTTCAATAGCATTTTCATACTCCATTTGTAATCGTGCATAAAATTCCAAGCGAGCCATTCGAGCAATTCTGGATGCGATGGTTTTTCTCCCTGTGTTCCAAAATCCTCGGTGGTTTCTAAAATTCCTTTGCCGAAAAGCTGCTCCCAAAAGCGATTCACCATCACTCTTGCAGTTAATGGATTTTCTGGACTCATAATCCAATTTGCCAAATCGAGTCTGTCGGCTTCACTTTGTCCATTTCGAATAGCTAAAGGATGTAGAAAATCTGGGGTTCCGGCTTTTACTTCTTCACCATGTGCAGTCCAATTACCTCTTTCAAATACATGGGTTTTTCTTTTAAAGTCTGATGGATGGTCTAACATTATCGGACTCCTTTTTACCTCTGCATCAGTGAGTTCTGTTATCAGTTTTTCATGTTTCGTAAACTCAGTATCTTCTTCTCCCGGTAAGCTCTTCATAAAAAGCATCCATTCCATACTCCATACATAGCCCGGTTTGCCATCAAACACAAAATACAAATCGTGCACACCCTCTATAGCTTTTAAATCGACCAAATCGGCTTTAAAGCCCCAAAGTGTTCCGTTCGATTTAACTGGTATGGTGGTAATTAATTCACCATCTAAATTATCTAAGTGAATTTCAACTGTGCCTCCCGCATTTTGAGCACCATATCTCAGCAAAAGTTTATTATAATTTTGTAGATGGAAAGAAGACAAACGCGCAAATCCTCCGGCTTCAACACCAAGGTATTTGTTATCAATTAAAGCACCTTTTACAATGGTATCAAAAGCATGCGGTTGCACTTTCGGCTCGATGGTTTTAAGGAAGTAATCTAGCTCTTTAACTTTCTCTTCTGATTGTGTATGCGCTAAAACCCAGTTCTTCAGACTGTCTATTTTTGCCTGATCTTCTGCTTTTTCATAAAACCTGATATTAGGATATTCACCCGGCACATCTTCGTCTTGCGAATTATTAAAGAATGCATAAAACTGGTAATATTCTTCTTGTTTAAAAGGATCGTAAGGATGGCTATGGCACTGCACACAGGCGAAAGTTGTGCCCATCCAAGTATCCATGGTGGTATTTACTCGATCGAGCACCGCAGCAACGCGAAACTCTTCATCATCGGTTCCCCCTTCATCATTGTTCATTGTATTGCGATGGAAACCAGTTGCCAATAACTGATCATCAGTTGGGTTTGGCAATAAATCTCCCGCTAATTGCTCAATGGTAAACTGATCGAAAGGTTTGTCTTCGTTAAAAGCTTTGATTACCCAATCACGGTATTTCCAAATGGTACGCTCAGAGTCTTTCTCGTAACCTTTAGAATCTGCATATCTCGCAAGATCGAGCCACATGGAAGCCCAACGTTCTCCAAATATAGGTTGAGCCAACAAACTATCTACCAACAATTCATAAGCTTCATCATTGGGATTTTGCATGTATACATTATACAAATGCTTTGGCGGTGGTAAGCCGATTAAATCTAAACTCACTCTTCTTGCCAATACTGCCGGATTTGCCTGTTTAGAAGGCTGCAATTTCTCTTCTTGCAATTTACTCAACACAAATCGGTCAATATCATTTCGTACCCAATTGCCAACATCAAACTTAGAAAAGCCTGCAAAAAAGCTCGCGGGTTGAGGCACTGGAACTTCTGTAATTGTCTTATAAGCCCAATGTTCACCCCAATTCGCTCCTTGATCAATCCATCTGGTAAGCACATCTATTTCTTCTGCACTTAGTGGCGGACTTTCAGGAGGCATTCTTTCTTCGGGGTCTAGGTGGGTAATCCGCTTAATAAACTCGCTATGTCTAGCATCGCCGGGAATAATTGCTGGATGCCCAGATTTTGTAGGAGCTAAAGCTTCGTTTTGGAAAAGCAGACTAAATTCGGCAGACTTTTTAACTCCACCATGACAGGTAATGCATTTTTTATTGAGTATCGGTTTTACTTCTGTGTTATAATCTACCGGAGCTTCATAAAACACAAAAAACCAGACAAAAAATATAAGGCAAACAAACAGGCTGACCAGACCAATAATTCTGGCCAATTTATATGAATTGCTAATCATTTCATTTCCATTTTATACTGCAGTATTTTGCACATACAGTTAAAATGAAATTAATCTTTTTCAGCCTGATTATCAAATTCAATAGAGACCTACCTGTTATTCTGTTTGCTTAATGTTGATATTAGTTGATTGAAAAAATTTGAGCTAACAATCAATTATTGGGTAAGAGAAATACCTTCCATATTTTCGAATTGGGCTTTTACTCCCCAACCACCCATATTTTCCAAAATGGCAAATGTGAGCGTATTTTTCCCTTTTTTAAGTGGTAAGTATAATCCATCAAACAAACCAATTGTACCCAAATAGCGATAATCTCTAGACCTAAAAATTCTTTGTCCCTCGTAAATGGCTGTGCCATTAAAAAAGACTTTAGCAATATCACTGTAGCCGAAATACACCATTTTGGTTTGATCAGTTTCTGAGTAAATATCTATAGATGCCAAAACGATGTTATCTGTTTCAGATATTTTAGTGTACTTCGCTAGATTGATAATACCTTCCGACTCTACAGGATATTCATTCCATGTCAACTTTTCAGTTAAGCCTTGAGGTAAAACTGTTCCTTCTCCCAATGTTTCTTTGTTCGTTACATTCGATACCATCCAATTTTTAACCACCGTCTCTTCTAATATGGGAATTTCCACATCATCGGGTAATAAAGTTGGTGTAGCTTGAGAATATTTAAAATTAGCATAATGAACTGGCCCCATAAAAGTAAATAAGCCAATAGAACCACTTTCTTCCCCCCTTTTCAATTCTTCTACATGCAAAATAGGCTTCTCCATATCATCAAAATAAATCTGAGCTTGCGTACCCAAAACCACAATTTTGATCGTATGCCATTCATCAAATGTGTATTTAACTGGCGTAGCATAACGATCTCCATAATACAATTGCCAACCAGCCAAACCATTAAAAACTGGTGTGTATTGGTTTGCATCTGGGTTGCCAGACTGATGTGGGCGAATGTAAAAAGATTCGTAGTTACTAAAATCCTTTATCCTAAAAATTACATCGTGGAAAGCCCTATGCTCTGGAAAATTGATATCCACTTCTATGATTCCATTGAGAAATTCAAAATCTTTCAGATAAAGACCACCAGACTTTAATAAGATACTTTCTTGCCCTTTGTAATTTTCTAGCTGATATTCGGCTTCTTCAAACTTCCATCTATCAGATGAAAATGGCACTTGTATTTGCTGGGCTATAGACCACACAGGAAATAATACTACCAACAGTATAAAAAAAGATTTTTTCATGTTTGAACTCTTTTAAATTTCAGATAATTTACCTTACAAATGAAGGATTAACCGATTTGAAAAGTCGTTCAAGTGGAGGTCATTTAGCGTTCAAATCGCAGCTTTTTAGAAAAACCCTATGTCTGACAGCCAATACTTAGCCCTTTGTAGAAACCTGATAGAAAAAAAGCTCTATCCAGACCAGAAACAGGTAAAATTGAAGCAACGAGACTTCAATTACTTATCTGTAATGATCGAAGAAGCATCTGGGGTGGTGTTGAGTCTGTCAACCATGAAAAGATTATGGGCAAGTGATGTAAAACAACCTCACCCTAGTACATTAAATGCCTTAGTCTCGGTTTTGGGTTTTAAGGAGTGGAACGATTTTAAACTAGCACATCAAACGCAGCCAACAGTACAAGAAAATCAGCCTCAAAAACTGCAAAAGAAATTATTACCACTTGCACTAGTAATTACACTTTTACTTACCGGTTTTTTGTATTGGAGTTTTACCAAAGAAGACAGCAAAAGCAGTTTGCAAATTAACGGGCCTTTCAACTTCGCAGCAAACAAAACAGTTTCTAACGGAGTGCCAAACTCTGTAATTTTTGATTATGATGTTGGCAATATAAAAGCGGATAGTTTTTTTATTCAGCAATCTTGGAATGCACAAAACAAAGAAGCGATTAATCCCGAAGGTGAGCATTTTTCAAGCATTTACTATTATCCGGGATTTCATAAAGCCAAGCTCATCGCCAACGATTCCATCCTAAAAGTACATCGCATTCACATTACTACAGATGGTTGGAAAGCTTATACGGCACATTCAGATTATCAAGATATTCCATATTATCTCGATGATGATCTTATAAAAGATGGCATGTTACAAGCTTCTGAGCAACAAATTATGGATGCTAAAACGGACTTGAGTAAACCTTATATTCTCGTTTTTAATAATGTAAAAGACTATGGTAATATACAGAGCACAGATTTTCATTTTAATACCAAAGTAAGATGTGACAGTATTGACAAAGAGGTTTGTTCTAGTCTGGAAATCAGAATATTATGCGAAGATCACATCTATTTTATGGGCCTTACAGAACCCGGCTGTGTGGGCAATGCAAATATGAAAATTGGCAACAAATACATCGATGGAAAAACAAACGATCTTTCTGGCTTTGGTGTAGATGTAAACCAGTGGAACAATTTTGATATAAAAGTGCAAGACAAACACGCGATTTTGCAAGTAAACAACAAACCAGTATTCGAAACAACTTTCGATAAAGGTTTAGGCAAAATTGTCGGCTTAGTTATAGGCTTTAAAGGCAGAGGATTTATAGATGAAGTTAGTCTGCAAAATGGACAAGGTGAAATAGTTTATCATAACGATTTCATGAATAATCTTTAGCGATTATTTCTTTAATTCCTTCTTTGTAAGGCGTAGGCTTAAAGTCGAATCGCTTTTCAAATTTTGAGCTGTCAAACACATAATCTCTATCAACTTGGTAGAGCATTTCATACAATTCTTTCATCAAAGGATTGAACCAACCCATTATTTTCACAATGAACTTGCCTGCTACTTGCACCTTTGGTTTTACACCAAATTCAGCAGCAATCATATCTATCCACTCCTTGCCAGTTGGCGGATTTGAAGCTGTTGGTAAATGCCAAACTTC
Source organism: Thalassovita sp. (assembly GCA_002729595.1). Taxonomy (GTDB): domain Bacteria; phylum Bacteroidota; class Bacteroidia; order Cytophagales; family Flammeovirgaceae; genus Chondrinema. The sequence goes on from PBYL01000380.1 coordinate 16,902, forward strand.
TCCATAAGCATCATCAGTATTGCCTAATAAAGCAGTGGATTTGCCAGCATCGGGAGTATAAGTAAAAGAGTGTTTGCAATTGAGATTACCTAACCAGTTAGCTGTTTTACCCTTTGCAAAATTGTTAAATACAGTTTCTCTAAGCACACTATTTTGCCCGATTGAAGGGCCATAAAAATCTGCTGAGCGAGCAATTAATGCTTTTATCTTTCCTTCATTGATATTGCTCATCAACATTTTGTAAATCTGAGTACGTATTTTCCCTTTCTCACTAGGTGAATTAATGGGAGTTTGCTCATCCATCGGGTTCAAGTGATCTTGATCGTACATGTATATATTATCAAAAAACACCAGCTTACAATTATTCTCGATGCAAGCCTTAATCACATTATCCATCGTTTTGGGCCAGCTTTCTTTCCAAACCTTGTAGTTATAAGGAAAGCCTACGGTGAGATAGACAATCTCTGAACCCGCAACCGCTTTCATGACATCGTCTGCATTGGTGAGGTCTGCACTCAGCAACTCATCATTAGGATTTACTTTTTGCGGATTCCGACTAACTAACCTAATATTTTCAGTGTAATCGACCAGTGCTTTGGCGACTTCTATCCCAATTACTCCGCCAGCACCAAGTATTGTTTGTGTACTCATAAACTAATTAAATAAATGTTCAATGTATACTCTTACAATTATTTCGTTGTAATCTTTAAATATCTTGATTTGGTTAGTCTTTAGATTGGCCTAATTTAATGGGATTTAATTAATTTTTAGGAGGTTTTTAGTCTTATAATCAGTTAATTGAAAATAAATTAATCAAATTAGTATAAAGCATTTTTTTAGCAGCTAAAATTAATTTTTTATGAGCTTTTCATTCTGGAATTTGAATCCCTTTAGAAAGTACCTAGTTTTGCTTTATCGTTAATTCGAAAATCTAATATGAAGAAACTTCTGCCTAAAGGCACTGTAAATAAAAAAATTACCCTATCGCTTACCGATGCTGAAAGAAACCGTTACAAAGCTTTCTGCAAAGCTATTGGCATGAACTACTCTGAGGTTTTCAGATACTTTTGTAATGAAATGATTCAGAATGAATGTAAAAGACTAAAAGTGGAGATTACCAACTTCGAACCGGAAATTCAATTTGAAATCAACACTGAAGAAGAACTCAAGAAAAACAGACAGCTAGATCTTTTCGGACAAGAATAATTATGTTTTACATCGCATTGCTTCGTGGTATAAATGTAGGTGGCCAGAAAAAAATTAAAATGGCTGAGCTTAAAACTATGTTTATAGACCTTAAGCTTGATAAAGTACAGACTTACATTCAAAGTGGTAATGTCATTTTTGAAAGTGCTGAAAAAGATAGTCAACTACTTGCAGAAAAAATTAAAGCTAAAATTCTAGAAACATTTAGTTTCGATGTTGATGTATTTGTTTACAATCAGGTAGATTTTGCAAAAAGAGTCAATGCTTGTCCATATCAGGATGAAGCTTTAGAAAATTTGTACTTCACTTTTCTCTCAGAAACACCAAAGGAAATCCCCACAGAAAAGATCGAGAAAATTAGAAAAGAAGGTGAGTCTATCCATTTTATTGGAGATACAATTTATCTCTGCTACAGAGAAGGTTATGGAAAAAGTAAACTAGTCAATAACTTTTTTGAGCAGAAAATGAAGCTAAAAGCTACCACCAGAAACTGGAAAACATCTCAAAAACTCCTCGAAATGATGAAGCAAGCTGAAGAGGCTTGATGTTTTAATCAATAATCAGTTCTTTCACCTTGGTTTTTAATACTGGCAACACATCTGCTTCAAACCAATCATTTTTTCGCATCCAGATGTTATTTCTCGGTGAGGGATGCGGTAAAGGAATATAAGAAGGCATGTATTCATAGAAAGTCTTTACGGTATCTGTTAAAGTTTTATTTGCCACTTTTTCTTTCAAATAGTATTTCTGTGCATATTGTCCGATTAATAAGGTAAGCTGCAAGTTTGGCAATTGCGTTAAAAGTTGATGGTGCCACAATGGAGCACATTCTTTCCGTGGTGGCAAATCGCCAGACTTTCCCCTACCCGGATAACAAAAACCCATTGGAATAATGGCAATCTTTTCAGTATCGTAAAAAATATCTGTATCGATCCCCATCCATTCACGTAACCTTTTACCACTTTGGTCGTCCCAAGGGATTCCAGATTGATGCACTTTAGTGCCGGGTGCCTGCCCTACTATCAATATCTTGCTTTTCTTATGTGCCGAAACAACAGGATTTGCACCTAGTGGTAAATGCGATTCGCAAACAGTACATTTTTTTATTTCGGTTAAAAGTTCTTTTAGCATTTTCTAATCCCTTCTTTCTTTAAAAACACATCATCAATTATAAAAATAGTTTATGATGTAAAAAAAATCCATTATAAAAACAGCTCTCAGTGACTCTTAGAAGTATTTTTTCAAAAAAAGCAAATTTTTTTATCTCATAACGGAACGATCGTTCCAATATTCCGTTAATCTACCTGGAACGATCGTTCTGAAATATAAACTTAAAAATTAAAATCAAAAAGCAATGAGCAATCTATCAGGAAAAAAAGCAGTAATTACTGGCGGGAATAGTGGAATCGGTTACGAAACTGCTAAACTTTTTAAAGCTAAAGGTGCCGAGGTAATTATTACTGGCAGAAATTCTGAAAAAGTACAAATAGCCGCTGAAGAATTAGGAGTAAAAGGTTTGGTTACAGATCAGTCAGACCTTAAAGCAATAGATCTATTAGTTAATGAAGTAAAAGAAACTTTTGGTAAAATTGATATCCTATTTATCAATGCTGGAGTAGCAGCTTTTGCCCCTTTCGAAATGGTAACTGAGGAGCATTTAGATAATATTATGAACATCAATTTTAAAGGAGCATTTTTCACCCTACAAAAATTTACTCCAATATTAAAAGAAGGTGCTTCTGTAATTAACCTCTCTTCTTTAAATGCTTATTCTGGTATGGATAATACAGTTGCTTACGCTGCAAGTAAGGCTGCCATGAACTCATTTACCAGAACGGTCGCTCAAGAATTAGCACCTAGAAAAATTAGGGTAAATGCCGTATGCCCAGGACCAATTGAAACTCCAATTTTTAGCAAAATGGGAATTGCGGATGCTGATCGTGAAGCTTTTGCTACCAATGCAGCTTCTAAAATCCCTTTAAAAAGATTTGGTAAGTCAGAAGAAGTGGCAGGTCTTGTTGCTTTTCTTGCCTCTGATGAAGCAGCATTTATCACTGGAAGTGAATATTTGATTGATGGAGGTTTAGGCCTAAAAACCATTTGATTTTTAATTAAATAAAACAGAATTGATAAATTGCAGTAAATATTGAGTGCATTTACTGCAATTTATTTTTAATATGCCAAGAGTTAAACAGTTCGATAAAGATGAAATATTAGCTAAAGCCATGAATCTTTTCTGGCAAAAGGGTTACCATGCGACTTCGATTGGCGATTTGGTAGAATATACCGGCGTAAACCGACAAAGTTTGTATAGTACTTTTACCAATAAAGATGAATTGTTTAACCAAGCTTTTGAGAGATATAGAACAATCTATTTGAACAAAGCTTGTGACTTTCTTTCTACTAAATCTTCGGCAAAACAGGGAATTAAAGATTTTTTCTTAAGAGCAATTGATAACTCTTTGAGTGACCCAGAACACAAAGGTTGCTTTGTACTCAACACCACTACAGAAATGGTTCCTGAGAACCCAAACTTGATGCGGGTAATTGCAGAACACCAGCAAACTTTCGAGAAAATTCTTATTGAGTTTATGGAGAAAGGGATTGCTCTTGGTGAGTTTCCAGAGAATATCGATTTGAAATCTACTGCGGCATTTCTGATAACCTTATATAATGGTTTAACTGTGATGAGTAAGTTTAGAACAGATAAAGAATACCTCACCAATATTTTAGATACTGCTCTTAAAGTGCTCGATCACCCTGCTTAATTATTTTACTTTGTTACGCTTCGAAAAAATGTAGTAAAGTGTGATACCACTAAACAGACCTATTAATAAGAAGATAAGGAAACCACTGCCCAGACTTTCTTGATTCCCCAAAGCTATTTGCACAGTTTGATAACTGATATAGGCAAATAGAATCGCTATAATCGCATTGATATACCTAATTAATCTCGATGCTTTTTTATACTGCCCTTCTGCATTGCTCTCCGTAATTTTTGTGGGATAATTGAAATTATGCGGAAACTTGGTCATAAAGAACAAGCTGATAAACAATACCATCGAAACAATTGGCAAAAACCAGATAGAGATTTTATTACTGTAATTATCTACATTCCCACGAATGTTAAAATGGCTGGGAATGGTTTCAGGTAAACTACCATAATGCATTATGATATTGATAAACATCCAGATAATGGCAAGTACGCCAATGGCTTCCATTAAATAATCGGCAGCAGTTCTTTTAATATAAATCTTAGGTCTGGTCATATTTAAATTAATAAATATTTCGGGTTAATTGTTTGCTTAATCTATAGTTAAATTACTACCCCACCAATCTGCGTTTGGTTGCCAATCTGGTTTAAACATATCCATTCTTTGCTTTTCGAGATTAGGTAATAATTCATTTCTAATTTTTTGGTCTCTGGCGTTGTCTAAAACAACATCATATTCTTTATCTGGTATAGGAAATTGTGCATTTACTTCTTCTAACCATTTAAAAAGCTTGGTCTCCATCGTATGTACTCTTTCTCCATTTTGAGTGGCAAGATCTTCTTGTTCAGAAACATCATTAGCCAAATTGTACAGCTCATTTCTATCATCTTCCCAATAATGAATCAGTTTCCAGTCTCCTTCTCTAATGATTGATGATGGTTCTCCACCTTGATTTCCATAATGCGGATAATGCCAATACAATGTACGCTCAGCAATTTCTTTTCCATCCATTAATGGTAATAAGCTCACCCCATCCATATGCTGATCGGGTAAAAGCGGAATACCAGCCAGATCAAGTATGGTTGGAAATAAGTCCATTCCAGTTACAGGAGTATTTATATCATAAATTTCAGCTTTTAGCCAAGGCACTTTAATAAAATAAGGTTCTCTAATACCTCCTTCCCATTGATAGCCCTTACCACCTCTTTGTGGCAAATTGGAAGTAGAGTAATTGTCACCAGATGCCACTCCTCCATTATCAGATGTAAAAATTACAATGGTATTTTCTGTTAATCCGAGTTCTTCAAGCTTACTTGTTACAATTCCGACTGCTTCATCCATCGTTTCTACCAAACCTCCATAAACCGGGTTATCTTGAACTGTTCTAATCGGCAAGACCTTTTCCATCTCGTAACCATGATCTTTTATTCCCTGCGTTTCTGCCTTTTGCTTGTACTTATCCCATTTTTGTTGTGTGGTTTGAATTGGACCATGCACCGCATAAAAAGATAAAAAGGCGAAAAAGCTGGTATCTTTATGTTGTTCGAGAAATGATGCTGTCTCATTTGCCAATCTCAAAGAAAGATTTTCTCCATTTTCATGATTTTCTAATTTCGGATTGTTAAATGGTGAAAAATAACCTCCCATCGGACTTCCCTTATCAAAACCACCTTTGTTTATATCAAACCCGTGATCTTCTGGCGATGAACCTTCGCTACCTAAATGCCACTTGCCAGCAAAAAAAGTAGTGTATCCTGCCTCTTTCATGGCTTCTGCTATAGTAATATCTTGTGCCGGCAGAGCATGATTATAGTCTGCTGGCAATAATTTATCATGTCTATTATAAGTTCTCCATTCTTCACCTGAAGCTGCGCCAATCCAATCTGTAATACCATGTCTGGCAGTAGCTTTACCTAACATAATACTCGCTCTCGATGGACTACAAACCCTGCTACCAGCATAAGCCTGTGTAAAGCGAAAACCACTATTAGCAATCTTATCTACATTAGGTGTTTCGTAAAAATTACTACCAGTAACACTCAAATCGTGCAAACCTAGATCGTCTACCAGAATAAATAATACATTAGGTTTTCTCAATTGCTCAACAGACTCATCTTTATCTTTACATGAATATGTTATAACAACTAAAATAATCAGCAGGAGTTTATAGTTTTTCATTTTCTCAATATATTTGATCTATTACATATTTTTGATGTAATCGCACCATATCTCAATGTGGTACAAATTAGATAAATACACAAGAAAAAAAGTCTATTTTATCCATCTCAGCTCACATTCCACAATTTTTACCATAATAAAGATGATTTTTACATTTTTAATATATGTTGCAACATATATATTTGCATTATAATTTTAAATCAGAATTCTAAAACATAAAAAAATAAAACCATGACATCAGTTAAAGGAAAATGGGCAATTGACCCAATGCATAGCGAAATTCAATTTAAAGTAAAACACCTTGTGATTTCAACCGTAACTGGTAGTTTCACTGCATTTGATGGTATACTAGAAGCTGAAGGAGATGAGTTCGAAGGCGCAAAAGTTGCTTTTTCTGCAGATACTGCCAGTGTTTCTACTAACAATGCTGACAGAGATGGTCACTTAAAATCTGGTGATTTCTTCGATGCAGAAACTTATCCAAAACTTAGCTTTGAATCTACTTCATTCACTAAAACAGGTGATGATGAGTACGAACTAAAAGGTAACCTTACCATTAAAGATGTAACTAAAGCAGTTACGCTTAAAGTTGAACACGGTGGTATTATGGTTGACCCTTACGGTAACACTAAAGCTGGTTTTGAAATCAGTGGTAAAGTAAACAGAAAAGAATATGGTCTTAGCTGGAGTGCAGTTACAGAGGCTGGTGGAGTTGTTGTAGGTGACGACGTGAAGCTTTTACTGAACGTTCAGGTAGCAAAACAATAAGCAAAAAAGTTTCCTTTACTATATATATAGTAATATGCCATGGCCCGTGCGTTTACGTACGGGCCCATTTTTTTTGTACTAATCTTAGATTTTATTAAATCTTTCTAAGTCTGCAATGTTGAAAGCTTGTATTTGTGAGAAAATTTTAATTAGCTTTAAACAATGCGTAAAATCTTTTCCATAGTATTTCTTTGTAGCTTCCTCTTCTACCAGATGGGTCACTTTGCTGTGTCTCTGTTAATGGAGGGCTATTCTGATGTAGTATGGACTTATAAGATTGAAAAAAACTTGATTGAAAAAAAGGAATTTATAGAATATGCAATTCCCTTCTCAACTCCTTATCAATTAGACAGACCGGATTTTTATCAAACCAATGCCGAAATAGAAATTGATAATGAGTATTACAGAATAATAAAACAACGCTACGCCAGAGATACACTTTTTGTAGTATTTGTAAAAGATACCATTAAAAACAAAGTAGACGAATCTGTAAAAGAGTGGCAAACCTTTGCTGCTGAGTCCAACTCATCTTCTCAAAAAGGAAAAGAATTTATTCGATTCCTAATATCACCAAAGCCGTTTTTACCTGTAGATTTTATCAAAATCGAACTAAATGCAGCCATGTTAGCTGCTGGTAATAACAAAGGCTTCTTAATGAATCACTTTTCAGATTTAACGCTGGAAATACCTGTTCCCCCACCGGAAAACACTTCTTTATCATAACACATAATTTTCTCTCAGAATAAGTATGTCTTTTCTGAAGATGCACCTATGTGTCTTGATATTTTCTAATGCCCTTTTGGCAAACATCTGTATTTCAACTTAAAGCAGCAGCATTCTTTTGTTTCATTATAAATTTAACTGAAACAAGCTTCATAAAGTCATTTTCTACAAAAGAGGCTGCTGCCCCTGAAGTTTTGGTATACAGGTATTTATCAATCTGTTATGGTTATCAGTATTTAATTGCGCCTGTTACTGATAGCCATAACAAGGGCTACACATAATTTTAATATTTAGCTATCTCATTACAAACATCTTTTATTACATGGAAATGAAAACATTTACTATATCCTCATTTATATTCAGTTTATTATTAGTTGCTATAACAAGTAATTTTAGCAATACCTTTGCTCAAGGTTGTGTTGCCATCAGACACTTTTCTTCATGCAATGGCAACAGTCTAGAATCTAATTTGGTAGAAAAAGGAAGCTGGCAAGTAGGCATGAACTACCGATACTTTAGATCTTTTAGACATTTTAGAGGAACCGAAGAAGAACCAGACAGAGTAGCCAATAACTCAGAAGTAATTAATAATGCACATGCATGGGATTTTAACATCACTTACGGATTAAGTAGTAGATTATATACCAACTTGACTTTACCTTTTGTAATCAATACCCGCTCTTCTTTGTATGAGCATGGCCGCGAAGAAAGAAATACCACCTATTCGAGAGGCATGGCAGATGTACGTATTGGAGTGGGTTATTGGTTACTAAACCCAGAAGAAAACGAAAAAGGAAACATTGCGATTGGAGCAGCCCTTAAACTGCCAACTGGCGATTACAATGCCAGCGATATTTTTTATAATGTAGGTCCTGATGGAACACCACAAGTAAGACCAGTAGATCAATCAATCCAACCTGGCGATGGTGGTTTTGGAATTAGCTTCGATATTCAAGTTTATAAAAAAGTGAGTGAAAGAATTTTTGCTTATGGTAGTGGCTTTTATCTCATTAACCCTAGAGAGACAAATGGAACTAGAACATTTCGTGAAACATTGAGCCCGATTTTACAAAACGAAGCTATCATGGCTGTACCAGACCAGTTTTCTCTTAGAGCTGGGTTAAATTACGCTTTTCCTGTAACAGGTTTAGGTGGCTCACTCGGCTTAAGATACGAAGGTGTACCTGTTGAAGACCTCGTTGGTGGAAACAATGGATTTAGAAGACCTGGTAATGTACTTTCTGTAGAACCAGGTATAAGTTATATGAAAGACAATGTGACATTGGGATTAAATGTGCCAATAGCTGTGAGAAGGGAAAGACCTCAGAGTATTACTGATATGGAGACAGAACAAAGCACTGGCAACCCGAGAAATGGTGATGCAGCATTTGCTGATTACCTAATCAATTTTTCTATCTCTTACAGAATTGGTAAAAAGATAGAATATCCGGTATTGCCCAATGGCACTTTCAACAATTAGAAATTAGTAATCTGTAATATAATTCCATAGAGGTTGTAATTTTTTATTGCAACCTCTTTTGTTTTATAAGTTACTAAATAATGTTTATTGATTCAATTTTCTTGCAGTCTTTCTAACATATCTTCATAAGCACCAGATAATGCATTCTCTTGCCCAGTTAGTTCTTCTATGCGGATAAAAAATTGAATTAGAATGAGATCAATATTTTCCATCTCATGAGTTTCGGCTTCGAAATATAAATCGACTATTTTATTGATCGACCTCTGAGTAATGATATCTTGCAGGCCGTAAACCAGTGTAAGTCTTTGCGTGGTTTCAAAATCTAATTCGGAGACGATGCCGGTAGATTTAGTAGTTTCCCAAGCTGTTTTTGTCATCATGGCATCTACTAAGCTTTGCTGGTTTGTTAAAACTCCCAGATCAAAAAAGTCTTTCTTCTTTAATTCTTGCTTCAAGCTATCATTCTTATTGCTAATAAGGCTATCTAATCTACTTTTAATTTGCTGATGACTTTTTCTCCACCGCTCTAAAATTTTCACGTTTATCTCAAGCTCTTTTTTAATACTTTCAATTGCTACTTCTTTTTGCTTGTTGATTTTATAGGTATCGTATAGCTTGTTAATAAAAAGTGCAAATAGTACACTAAAGATGATCAGAAATCCTTCAGCCAAATATTTCTTCATAGAATCGAATTAATGCTTTCAACTAAAAATAGTATGCAAGTTCTTTACTCACAAACCTATTTTAAGATACAGCAAGAAAGATTTATTCTTTTGTGATCATGTACAATTCAAATTTGCCATCTACTTTTTTATGAAAATATATCGATTGATTATCTGGTGAAATGGTCGGGCCTTCTACAAAACCAGTTATTGCATCTATTTTGTAAGGTTTGTGAAATGCTTCATCCACAGAGTCGCGAGTTGCTACATAAATCTGGGGCTGAGAATCTTCTGAAATTGGTGCTGCTACTCTGGTGAAATATATCTCCAACAAATCAGAAGAAATACAAGCAGCATATTCCAGATCGTCTGTATTTATTAGTTTGAAAATACTTTGATCAGCTACTCTTTGAAAAGAGTTATCAACTTTTTGAGCCAGAACCAAATTGGCTTCATGTGGTCCTCCAAACGTATTAAACTTACCATCTACAAAGTAAAGCCAATTCCCATCTTCGCTTACTTCCACATCGAAATTTACCCAACCTGCTTCATTCCTAGAAATTCCACTTACTAACTGAATATCTGAAATGGCACCATCTTTAAAAACTCCCTGAAAAATAGTTGAAAATGTATCGTCGTAATTTCTAGTGGACACAAAATAAAAATTATTAGCGGCATCCATCGTAGGTACACCTTCTAAACTTTCTGTATTTACTCCTTGCAGTTCTCCTTGATACACAAAGTTCAAAGCATCAACTTTTGTAGCATAATGCAAATTGGTATTTACTGATGCATCATTGAGATTATTAAAGAAAAGAGTTTGACCATCTTTAGAAAGAAAAGGCTCCATAATTTCTCCATCATAGTTGAGTACATTCATTTTTTGAGGAGTACCAAAAGCAATGTATCTTGATTCAGGCCCTGTAATTTCAGCTTCTTCATGATTACAAGATTGCATCAAACACAAGATCAATAAAGCACAAAGGAATTTCATCTAATGAGATTTTGAACCAAAAAGATATACAAAACAAAAAGCGGAAGTGCTTCACTCCCGCTTTAAATCTTGTCAGTTAATTATATTATCGCATGAAACTAAACATTAGATTGCATTAATCTCCAAAGGTTTAATTCTTGAGGTAAAATTTTAATCCTTATTCCTTTCTTAAATGCACAATTGGATTTGCCAAAGCAGCCTTTAATGTGTTGAAACCAATTGTAAAAGCGGCGACTAATGAGACTAAAGAACCTGCCAATAATACACTTATAAAGTCTACTTCAATTCTATAAGAGAATTGTTGGAGCCAATCATTCATAAAATAGATAGATAATGGAATGCCAACAGCAAAGCCAATAAGAATGAGCAGCATAAATTTTCTTACTACCAACAACACGATTTGAGGCACAGTAGAACCCAATACTTTTCTAATGCTGATCTCTTTGCTTTTTTCTTCTGTCGTAAATAATACGATTCCGTATAATCCCATGCATGAAATGATAATGCTGAGAGCTGCAAAAATGCTAAAGAGTTTTAAGAACCTTCTTTCACTGTTATAAACTGCCTGATAGGTTTCATCTACAAATTGAAAACTGAAATATTCATCTGGCGAGAAGTTTTTCCAAATGGTTTCGATGTCATCAAGAGTGGAAAAAACATCATCTGTTTTTAGCCTTACAATAATATTATCTGGACTTAGTCTGCTACCAGGAGGAACTGTGCAAAACACCACAGGAATTACAGAAGACAACAACGACTGATAATGGTAATTATCAACTACACCAATTACCTCATGTCTTGTGTCATCAATTTCAATCATGGTTTTAACTGGGTTTTCTCCACCCATTATGTCCATAGCCGCTTTGTTTATAATTACCTGACTTTCAGCACCAAAATCTGATTCTCTCACAAAGTTTTCCCCATATAAAAATGGAATTTCTAATGTTCCGAAAAAGTCTTGGTCGATCGAAACTACATGAATCGATTTTTTATTTAGGCGAGAAGCTTCATCCCAAGCTAAACTACCTGTATTATTCATTTGGCTTGGCAAAGACTCTCCAGAAACAGTTACAGCTTGCACAGCAGAAAGCTTGGCAATTTCCTCTTTTATCAACTTAATTTTTTCTTGAGTAGCACGGTCTTCTACCTTAATAGTGAGCAATTGCTCTTGATTAAACCCAAGATTTTTGTGCGACATAAAATCAACTTGCCTGTATACAATTACAGAAGAAATTATAAGAAAAACAGATACCGCAAATTGGAAAGAAACCAATACTTTTTGCAGGTTATTTTTACGTCTGTTGTTTGCCTGTTTGTTGATCATTTTACTCACTGATACTGAGGTAAGCAACCAAGCCGGATAAGAACCCGCCAAAGTACCGCATACAAATATTAATGCGATAAATAAGCTTACAGATTCTTTAGTGACTAATATTGAAAATGGAATTGGCTTAGCTAAAAAGTTGATAAAAACAGGCCATAAAAGATAGACAAGTGTTATTCCCATCAACATACTTAAAAACAAAGTAATATTGGACTCTGTTAAAAACTGAACTAAAAGTTGTTTTTTGCTCGCTCCCAAAACTTTTCTCACTCCTACTTCTTTCGTCCTTTTGTTAACTCGCGCTCCCATTAAATTAAGATAGTTAATGGTGGCAATGAGAATGATAAAAATTCCGATAATTACAAAAGTGATAATATTATCTATACTGGTTTCAGCATTTGCCCCGCTCACCTCAGTAGAATACAAGTGCACTTTATTTAGTGGTTGAAAATAAAATGAACGCTGTGCAACAAATTCTGGCCCCAATGCTCGCTCTATGATATTAGGAAACTGTAATTCAATTCTTGCTACATCAGCCTTATTTGGTATGTAAACATATGTATGCAACCAATTAAATCCCCAGTGTTTATTGAACCTACTATATAGTTCATAAGCATTTGAAATAGAGCCCAAAACCTCAAAAGGTAAATCTGTGTTGGAAGGTAGCGATTTCATTACTCCATCGATACGCATTGTTATATTGGCATTTCCATCGTAGATTTTGATGGGTAATAACTTTCCTACTGGGTTTACTCCTTCACCAAAATATTTGTTTGAAACTTCCTCAGTGAGCACTACTGTATTTTTCTCAGTTAATGCATGTTTAGGATCACCATATATAAATGGCAAATCGAATACATTAAACATCGATGAATCTGCCCAGTAGAAATTTTCTTCGTAGTATTTTTGGCTGTCTAATTCAACAAAAACCGGATCGTTACCAAAGCGAGCAAATTCCATAGAAGATTCGAAATCTGTTAAGAATGCATCTGCCAATGGAGTTGGTGTAGACCTTACTAAGTTTTTAGATTCCGGATTATACTGCAAGACCCTGTAAATATTTTCGCCTTTAGAATGGAAATTATCATAGCTTATTTCGTAGCTAACAAAAGCATAGATAAACAAAAAAGACATTAAGCTTATGGTGAGACCAAGCAAATTTATTACAGTAAATAATCGGTGTTGCAATAATGATCTCACACTAATTTTTATATTGTTATGAATCATAAGTGTATCTATTACTAGGAGAAAAAGTGTTTTTACATTTTTGAAATTATGGAGCCTAAAAGCCATTAACACAGCTTTTAAATAACCGAAATACAACTTTACTGCAGATTGAGATTCACTTTTCCATTCAAACCACTCGTGCAAATCACCAATTATTTCATCAGCGAATCTCTCTTTCAATAAAGCTTCAAGCAGGGAATCAATCCATTTGGGTGGGTATCTTTTCATAGGCCATTATGGATTTATACCGGGCATCAACTTCCATAATTTATCGCGCAGGTTTCTAGCGTGTTCAAGTGCTGCCCTTCCATCAGAAGTAATTTTATATAAACGTTTGCTTCTCCCTCCTCTCGCATTACTTGCACCACCAACATAAGATTCAACAAAGCCTTTTTCTTCTAATCGATATAAAGCAGTATGTATCGTACTCACAGTTACAGTTCTTCCAGTTTGTTCTTCTATTTCTTTTAAAATAGAAATACCATAAGCATCGCCATTCAGAATGCCGACCATGAGTAGGATCATCTCTTCAAACTCTCCCAGATGGGTACCTTTCATAATTTAGATATGATTATATTCGTAAATGTAAATCAAATGTATTTATTATATTCTTAAATGCCAATTAAATACTTACAATTTTAACAAATTGGGCTAAAGTGATAGATTTTGTATTATAGAAATACGATATAAAATGGTTTAAGGAAAAATAAAAACGCAAAGTAATGGAGTCAGAATGACTTACTTTTTTATGAAATTTGGGTTTAAAAAAGGCTAAATTCAGTTAATTTCAACCTCTAAAGCAACAGATTTAAGATTTTAACAAATTTTAAGGCTTTAAATTTTGTATTTAAAAGTTCAAGTGAATACCTTAGTCCCGATTCTAGATATAGTAATTCTCCAAAGTTATTTATTTATCTAGCTGCTATTTCAAAGACAATAAGATTACATCTAAAAGTACTGTAAGCCAAAGTGAATTCTAAAGCTAATATATCAAAATCAAGCACTGCAATTTTTATGTTAATTGCGGCTCTTTGGATTTTTGGTATTTCTAATAGTTTCGCTGCAGATTGGCAATCACAAAAACAGTTACAAGAAGCTACTCTAGGTAAAGATGCAACCTTTCATGCAAATAATGCTTTACCATCGTCTCACAACAACAAATCTGTATTAGAAGAATCTCTTAACTCTGAAAAATCAGAAGAAGAAGATTCTAAAGATAAAAATACCAAGACTAGCTTTAGCCTAATATTCAACACGGTTTATACACCCTGCTTATGGGTTGACTACCCTCAGTTCAATCATAAGCAACAAATTTCTCTGTTGAGCAAGCCAGAAATCTTTATTCTGAATTGCTCATTCCTTATTTAAATCACTCAATTCTACGTCTTTATTTCCCTATTCAAGACTAATTAGTCTTAGTTAATAGCTATCTAAAACCTTGTTTGTCGGCTTATTTCTAATTGCAAAAATTAGATTGTAAACCAATAATTAATGGCGGATGATGAAGCAATGCTGGCTATATAACATAGTGCAGACAAAGTGTGAAATTGATATTTAATAATCATTCAGATTAAATATCTAGTGAAGATTGAGAGCAGAAAGCATTGGTTGAAGTGACAATAATTTATTTAGATGAGAAATGAAAACGTAGGGTTCCGGTGGCGAATACGAATACATTATATAGAGAATTTCTTCATGATTTGAATATAATTATAAACCAGTTATGAAATAACAAACGGTAAAGGACAAATTGAGACACACACATAAATAACCATGCTTAGGGGATGGAATCCCAATACCATTAATGAAAGACTGTTCAGCTTTTATGTTGATATAA
>PBYL01000381.1 GCA_002729595.1 Thalassovita sp.
TTTCTACTGTGCTTGGTATTTTGCCAATTGCTTTAGCATTAGGTGCTGGTTCAGAAAGCCGTGTTTCTATGGGTATTGCAGTAGTTGGTGGAATGATGTTTTCTACCCTTCTTACACTTTATGTAATTCCAGCAGTTTACTCTTACATCTCAGGTAAAACCAAGAGAATTGTTGATATTGACGAGATCAATAAGAAATTAAAAGAGATGAGTGTTTAAAGAGTTTCAAAAATGATTCATATCGATAACTTTATAATGGTTATCGAAGAAAAGATATACTAAACCGAATTAATTGCTTTGTTAAACCCGAAACCTCTAATATTGGAAAACACATTTTATATGTGGTAAAAATTTTAAGGATTATTTGGTTTAATTGTTAAAGCATACAGAGCTTCTTCTTTTTAAGGGGAAGCTCTGTTATTTTTAGGCAAAATATATTTTCATGGAACTTTAGTTAATTGAATTTTTTTCCTTTCTGGGAGTACTATAATTTTACTTATGAAGCCTGGATTTACCCTTCTGTTTTTAATTTTCATCACCACTATTAATGCCTTTTCTCAAGTAGAAAATTCAGAACTTGCTACCGAAAGTATTTATAAAATTGCTGTAGTTGAAGATGGCGTCTATAAAATTGATGCTACTTTACTTGAGCAATTAGGAATTAATGTAAGTTCTACTGAGCCAGAAAATATAAGAATACTAGGTTACGGTAGTGGTATGTTACCACAGGCAAATAGTGCAGATCGATATGAAGATTTGCCTGAAAACCCAGTAAAAGTAGTAGGTGGTGGTGACGGCGGCTTCAGTTCTTCTGATTATATTCTGTTTTTTGGGCGAGGTGCTCATAAAATTTATTACGATAGTGTGAGTGAGCTCTTTCAGCACGAAATGAATTTATATGCAGATACAAACTACTACTTTTTAAAAATTGATTCAGAGCCTTCCTTAAAAATTCAAACTGTAGAAGAAAGCTCCTCAGCTTCTGCAACCATCACTTATTATGATGAAGTAATTCACCACGAATTAGATGAAACCAATTTACTTAATATCTCTTCGAATATGGGTGGTTCAGGTTCTGGTTCAGGTCGTAGATGGTTTGGTGAGCGGTTTGACTTTCTATTGAATTATGATTTTAGTTATGAGGTAACAGGTATAAAAGAAAATTCAGAAATCAATCTAACTGCTGCTCTGCTTTCAACTTCTCCCAATGGAGGTGAGTTCGATATATCTTATAATGGAAGTAATGTAGGTAATGTGTCACTTGCTACAATTACTGCCAATACTTATGGTGTAAAAGGGAGACTGTCTGAAAAGACTTATAATTTCACTGCAAATAATTTATCGAGTATAGATGTATCTTTTGAGTTTGATAAAAGCACAAGCTCAAGTAAAGATGCTGGTTATATAGACTATTTCACCATTCAGTATTTGAGAAAAAATGCGATTTATAATTCTCAAACTGTCTTGCGATCAATTGAAAGCTTACAATACAATTATTCAAAATTTTCATTTGCTGGTTTAACCAGCGATTTTGAAGTTTGGAATATTACAAATCCAGAAAATGTTTTTCAGGTAAAGTTGAATAAAGAGAGCAGTGCTACAAGTTTTGTTGCCAATACAGAAACTGTTCAAGAATTTGTTGCTTTTGATGGCTCCGAGTTTAAAAGTCCTGTAGCAATAGGGCAAGTAACAAATCAAAACCTCCATAATCTCGGTGCTGCAAATTTGATTATTGTAACTGTTGAAGATTTTAGACAGCAAGCAACTCGATTGGCTGATTTTAGAAAATCCCATGATAATCTTAGTTCTCATGTAGTTACAGCAGAAGAAATTTATAATGAGTATTCTTCTGGCAAACAAGATATTACCGCAATCAGAGATTTTGTCAAATTTATATATGATAAAAGCTCAGGTTCAGATTCTTTGAAATACGTGTTGTTGTTTGGCGATGGTAGTTACGATTATAAAAACCGAACCGATGAGACTGTGGATGGAAATCTGATTCCAGTTTATGAATCTTACGAGTCTCTGTACATGATAAACTCCTATTCGTCTGATGACTTTTTTGGCTTTATGGATGAAGACGAAGGTGAGTGGCTAGAAAGTAGTGCCGAATCATCAGATTTAGAATTAGGCATAGGTAGACTTCCTGTTAATACAGTTACTGAAGCTCAAAATTTGGTTGACAAGTTAATTAGATATAGTAGTTCGAAAGAAACCCTAGGAAACTGGCGAGATAAAGTTGTGTTAGTGGCAGACGATGGAGATGCAAATACACACCAAAATCAAGCAGATAGTTTAGGTGTACTAATCAATAAAAACTATGAAGTATTTAATGTAAATAGAGTTTTTGTTGATGCTTACCCACAAATTGTTTCTTCAACTACAGGTAAAACATTATCACCAGTAGTGAGGGCAGAAATTAATAAAAAAATTGATAGTGGGGTTTTAATCATGAATTACAGTGGGCATGGAGCAGAATCTGGTTGGGCAGACGAGCAAATACTTACAGATGGACAAATTGTAAATTGGGATAATGCTTATAAGATGCCGCTATTCGTAACTGCAACTTGTGAGTTTGGTAGATATGATAACCCGAACTTAACCTCTGGTGCTGAGTTTGCAATTTTGAATGCGAATGGCGGGGCTATAGCACTTGTAACCACTACACGACCTGTTTATTCATATACCAATTTCGAATTGAATAATGCATTTTATAATGCTGTGTTTGAGCCAATAGATGGAGAAATGCCTCGCTTGGGAGATATTCAAAGAAAAACAAAAAATGGAAGCCTTTCAGGTGTAAGTAACAGAAACTTTTCTTTACTAGGAGATCCATCTATGATGTTGGCTTATCCAGAAGATGATGTGCTTGTCACTTCAATAAAAAATAAAAACCAAGAAGAAACGGATACGCTAAAAGCTTTAGATTATATTCAAATTGAAGGCGAGGTTAGAAGAGATAATGCGCTAGCAAGCAATTTTGAAGGAGTGGCTGATATAACCGTTTATGACAAACCTTCTACTATTACTACTTACGGAGAAGAAGGCTCTAATACAGTAATGGAGTTTGACGATCAGCGAACAATCATCTACAAAGGAACGGCAATTGTAAGTAATGGTAAGTTTCAATCTGCATTTGTAGTACCTAAAGATATTTCTTATGCTTTCGATTTTGGTAAGATAAGTATCTACGCGCAAGACACTACAAACTTTAGAGATGCTTCTGGCGATGTGAGTGATTTAATTATTGGCGGAACAGCTTCATACGATTCAGATAATGAAGCACCAGAGCTTTCGGTTTATTTAGAAGATGAAAGTTTTGAAAATGGCAGCATCGTTCCTGCAAATACAACTTTATATGCCGATGTTTTTGATGATAATGGAATAAATGTAACTGGTAATGGCATTGGCCACGATATCACTGCTGTATTAGACAACGAGACAGAATACGAGCTAAATGATTATTATTATAGTGTGATTGATGATTATCAAAATGGGTATGTTGCTTTTCCATTAGAAGAACTTGAGGTTGGTCTGCATACTTTAACTATGAAAGTTTGGGATAACTATAATAATTCTTCAGAAAAAACTATAGAGTTTAAGGTGGTTAATACTGATGAAGGATTTGTCTTTAATTTAGTGAGTTCACCGAATCCTTTTAGTAGTTCTACAACGATATCTTTCTTTAACGCATTATCAGGAGAAGAGCTAGAAATTGATGTGAATGTCTATGATGTTACCGGAAAATTGGTAAATTCATTCAATAATAGTATAACAAATAGTCCATCAAATGTTAATATTGCAGAATGGAACGGTTCTAGCTTTGACAGAAAAAAAGTAAAAGGTGGATTATATATTTTTAAAGTTTACCTTTACTATCCGAAAAGTGGACATACTTATAATGGCATAATAAAAGTTTTTTATCAAGGTTAATTTTTCTTCTAATACTGCCGATGAAGCAACTTTACTAAGTTACAGTTTTTATATTACGAACATATTAAGACTTTTTAATCTGATTAAATGAAGATTGTATTTCATTTAATTCAAGCTAACTTTGTATATTAATTCTGTGACTTTGGTTTTAAAGTTATTCACTATACAAAATTCATTATGATGTTTAAGAAATTAAGTATTTCGATACTGGTATTCTTTTCTGGTATTGTTACGCTTTATTCGCAGGTTAATCCTTCAACACCAATTGGTGGGCAAACAGATGAAAGTAATCCGATTGTAACTGCGGTACCTTTTCTTACGATTGCTCCAGATGCACGAAGTGCTGGTATGGGTGATGCCGGAGTGGCTATTTCTCCAGATGTAAATGCTGCTTACTGGAACCCGTCTAAACTTGCTTTTATAAAAGATAATATGGGAGTTTCTGCATCTGTTACTCCTTGGTTGCAGAAAATTGTAGGTGATATGGCTTTATATTACCTATCTGGATATAAGAAAATTAATAATAACAGTGCAGTGAGTGTATCTATGAGATATTTTGATCTTGGAGATATGCAGTTTACTGATATTAATAGAAATGTAATTGCAGACTTTAATCCAAGAGAGTTCTCTTTTGATGCAAGTTATGCAATGAAGTTATCTAAGAGATTTAGTATGGGTGTAACCACTAGGTTTATTCACTCTAACCTTTCAGGTGATTATTCTAATGGTTCATCTAATACAGATACAAAGCCTGCAAATTCACTTGCAGCAGATATTTCTGCTTATTATGTAAATGATGAGATTATTATCGGAGGTTATAGCTCTAAGCTTTCTTTTGGTGGTAACCTAAGCAACATGGGGCCTAAAATCACTTATTCTAACGAAGCTAATAAAGATTTTATCCCAACAAACTTAAGAATCGGTACAGCAATTACTACTGAGTTTGATACTTATAATAAACTTACCTTTGCTTTTGATATAAACAAGTTAATGGTTCCAACTCCACCTATTACTGCCACTGACGAAAATGGTGATGAGTATGTTGTTGCAGGAAAAGACTATAGCGACAAAGGATGGGTTGAAGCTATGTTTTTGTCTGTAGCTGATGCACCTGATGGCTTAAGTGAAGAGTTGAGCGAATTAATGTTTGCTACTGGTTTAGAGTATTGGTATAATGATTTAGTAGCAGTAAGAGGTGGTTATTTCCACGAAGCTAGAGATAAAGGAAATCGTCAGTATTTTACTTTAGGTGTTGGTTTGAGATATCAGGTATTCGGCATTGACTTTTCTTACTTAGTATCTAAAACACAAAACCATCCACTTTCAGATACATTAAGATTTTCATTATTATTTAATATTAATGGAAAATCAGATTCTGCGAAATTAGATTCAATTAACTAAGAAACATTTTTGATAAATATGTTAGACAGGTCTTCTCCACCTGATTTTGTTCCCGTAAAAGATATAAGTTTAACACAGGCTGATTCTCGTGTGTTAGATAATGGTATAAGGCTACACACGATTAGTGCTGGGAGTCAGCCCGTAATTAACTTACAGATTATTTTTAATGCTGGAAAATGGTATGAGAAAGTTCCTGGAAGTAGCATTCTGCTTTCGAAATTGATGCTTGAGGGGACAAAAAAGTTTAGTGCAGAAGAAATAAACAATTATTTTGAAAGCCATGGAATATTTTGGGAGATAGGTGGTGGAACAGATCACCTTACTATAGATATTTATCTACTTTCAAAGTATTTGCATAAAATCTCCGAGATAATTACAGATATTCTTTCTAATGCATTATTGCCAGAGTCAGAATTTGCTACTGTAAAAAAACGTCTGGTTCATCAACTAAAAATTAATCAGGAAAAAACCTCTTATAGAGCTGCATCACTTTTCCGCACAAAAATTTTTGGTGAATCACATCCTTATGGTTATGCATTAACTCCAGATATATTAAATAGTGTTAGCTATCAAGATGTACTTGACTATTATGAAAGCCAAGTAAAGAATAGAAATTTTGAAATGCTGGCTTCTGGAGATTTGTGTGAAGAGGTTCTAGATGAGTTAATCTCAGATTTTGCAAGTCTTACTCTAACCGATCCATTAATTACAGATAAAACTGTAAAAGACCATCCGGGAATGAGTTTAGATACTTACTCTAATCTTTATGAAGAACGTGACAATAATGTGCAGACTTCTATAAGAATTGGAAGGCAAATAAATAAAAGAAAAGATCAGGATACGATTAAGCTCGAAATATTAAACAGAGTACTCGGTGGATATTTTGGATCGAGGTTAATGAAAAACCTGCGAGAAGAAAAGGGTTTTACTTATGGAATACATTCTAATGTAGTCTTTTTGAAGCACGGTGGGTACTTCTTTATAAATACAGATGTAATTAAAGAAAAAAAGGAAGAGGCTTTATCTGAGATTTACAAAGAAATAAAAACACTATATACAGAGAAGATTAGTGAAGAAGAGCTTGCATTGGTGAAAAACCACATGGTGGGAAGTTTTATAAAATCTATCAATTCACCTTTCTCGCTAGCAGAACATTTTAAGACAACTTATTTCCATAAACTCGATACAGATTATTTTGATCATTATGTATCTGAGATTAATAAAGTAACTTCAGAAGAGCTTTTAGAAATAGCAAAAAAATATCTTCAAATTGAGCTACTAGAAATTACTGTAGGTTAGCGCTCATTTTATTATTTTTACCTTTCTTAAAAGAATTTAAAAAGCTGTAAATGTATTTTACAGCTTTTCTTTGTTTATTGAATTTATTACTGAATTAACCAATACAATAAAATGAAACTTTTTGGCCTTATTGGCTATCCATTGAGTCATTCTTTTTCAAAAAAATACTTTACTGAAAAATTTCAGAAAGAAGGAATCAACGATGCTGCATACGAACTGTTTGAGCTAAAGCAAATAGAAGAGTTGCCAGAATTATTAAAGGCACATTCAAATTTGCATGGGTTGAATGTGACTATACCTTATAAAGAAAAGGTAAAGAAATATCTTGATGATATTGATGAGGCAGCCGAAGAAATAGGTGCAGTAAATGTAATTAAATTTGAAAACGGAAAACTCAAAGGGTATAATTCAGATTATTTCGGTTTCAAAAACTCTCTTGTCTCTTTTCTTGATAATCAAATCGAGAATAAAAAAGCATTAATATTAGGAACAGGTGGTGCAGCCAAAGCAGTAAAAGTGGCTTGCAAAGATTTAGCTATTGAGTTTAAGTCTGTTTCAAGAAAACAAATTGATGATCCTACATATATTACTTATCAAGATATAGATGGAGACTTACTAGAAGAGTATAAATTAATAATCAATACAACGCCATTGGGTATGTCGCCCAAAATCGAGGCATTTCCAGACTTGCCTTATAGCAAAATTACAAATCAACATTATTTGTACGACTTGGTTTACAATCCAGATGTAACCGCATTTATGCAAAAAGGACAGGAAAACGGAGCGAAAGTTATCAACGGATTAGATATGTTGATTATGCAGGCAGAAGAAGCATGGAGAATTTGGAATAATCATCAATGAAATTCTTATTTTTGCTAGGTAAACAAAA
>PBYL01000382.1 GCA_002729595.1 Thalassovita sp.
AGATTACTTCAACAAAACTACAGATGATATCTTAATGCAAATTCCGATACCAATTACTTTGGGTAACTTATCACCTCCTTACCAAAATGTTGGTGCAGTAGTAAATAAAGGTATCGAGTTTACAGGTACTTACCGTAAAATTTTCGACAACGACTTTAAGTTTAGCTCAACAGTTACACTTGCCAGCATCAAAAACGAGATTACAGACTTAAATGGAAGAAGCCCAATTATTAATGGAGTTTCATCTTTGGTAGAAGGATATCCAATTTTTGCATTCTATGGTTATGAGCAAGATGGTATTTATCAAATAGAAGATTTTACATGGCAAAATAATAGTGATGCGGGTATTGCTCACGAAGATCGTGACTATGTATTAAGAGAAGATGTAGTTTCTGTTGCAAACTTTACTGCGCAACCGGGTGATGTTAAATATAAAGATCAAGACGGTGACGGAATAGTAACAATGGATAACGATCGTAAAGTAATTGGTGACCAGTATCCAGATCTTTCATACTCATTACAATTAAACTTTGAGTGGAAAAACTTCGATATGGGTATCTTCTTTCAAGGTGTAGCTGGCATACAAGGTTATACTTATTACGAGATTGCTACACCATTTAGTGGTGCTGCTTCTAACTTAGGTGCTTGGTGGTTAGACAGATGGACTCCCGATAACCCAACTAACGATTTACCAAGAGTAACTTTAGATGGTGTTCGTAATAACATCCACTCTACATTATACATGGAAAATGCTTCTTATTTAAGATTGAAAAACCTCGAAATAGGTTACTCACTTCCAGATAAAGTACTTTCTTCTTTGGGTATAGGTTCACTAAGAGTTTTTGGTAATGTGCAAAATGCATTCACCATCACAAACTTTAAAGGTTTCGATCCAGAACAAACTACAGACGAAACTAGAGCTCAGGCTTACCCACAGGTACGCATATTTACTGCTGGCTTAAATGTTAACTTTTAAAAGTAGAGAAAATGAAAAATATTAATATAAGATATACATTCGTACTCATTGCATTTTACATATTTGGCTGTTCCGACGAGCTGCTAGATAAATCTCCTCAAGATGTTTTATCTCCCGATACCTTCTACCAAAATGAAACTGAGGTAAACATGGGTTTGGTAGGTATTTACGAAAACATCAAAGAATACGAAACGCCTATTCACTGGTTCCAATTCGACTTTATGTCAGATGATGCGTATTGCCACCATGCTTGGCAAGGCTCACAAGAGTTTGGCTCATGGTCTCAAAACTCAAGTAGCTGGGCCGCAGGTGCTAAGTGGGCAAGAGCTTTTCAACTAATAGTAAGAGCAAATACTTTTTTAGAAAACTTGGCAGAAGCTCCAGTTAGTGACGAAGTAAAAGTACAAATGGAAGCAGAAGCCAGATTTTTAAGAGCCTATATGTATGGTGATCTAATCCATTTTTACGGAGATGTACCACTTATTTTAGAAGTACAAACTTTAGATGAAGCTTATGTAGCAAGAACTGCAAAAAGCGAAGTGTTAACTGCTGTTTTAGCAGATTTAGATTATGCCGCAGAAAATCTTCCTTTAAGCTATTCTTCTGAAGATGTAGGTAGAGCTACAAAAGGTGCTGCATTAGGATACAAAGCCAAATATTTACTTTATAATGAAAAATGGTCTGAAGCAGCCGCAGCAGCCAAAGAAGTAATGGATTTAGGTGAATATGAACTTTATAGCGACTACGAAGGAATGTTCTTGGAAGAAAATGAAAATAATGTAGAAGTTATTTTTGATATCCAATACATGCAAGATTTAAATGCACAACCTTGGCCAAGTTCTGCGCTTTCTTTTGGAGAATGGCCAACACCAAACATCAGTGTAGATTTAATTAATGCTTACTACATGACGAATGGTTTGCCGATAGATGATGCTGGTTCTGGTTACGATGCGCAAGACCCTTACACAGATAGAGACCCAAGACTAGATGCATCAATTGTATTACCAGGTAGAGACTTAGGTTTAGGCCGTACTATGATTCCTGCAACAGACGAAGTAATTACTGGTGTAAGACCTAGAAAATATGCCGACCTTTCTAATACAAATAGAAATAACTGTGGTATTAATACCATTAAAATGCGCTATGCAGATATTCTTTTAATGAGAGCAGAAGCTTTAATAGAAGCTGGTGAACTTACACAAGAAGTGTACGATTTAATTGATGCAGTGCGACAAAGAGTAAATATGCCAACAGTAGAGTCTGTAGAAGGAACAGGTTTAACTGCCGACGAATTAACTGCGATTGTGAGACATGAGAGAAGAGTAGAGTTCCCAATTGAAGGATTGCGCTATGCAGATATGTTACGTTGGCAAGATGAGTCTTTAGTACACAATGTAATTGGTTACAACAAATCTAAACTTTCTGATCCGTCAAGCACAGCTACTTGGGAATTTGAAGAAGTAAATGCTGCTACCAGATCGTTTGATGCTAACAAAGGTTGGTTATGGCCAATACCACAAGATGAGATGCAAAATAACAGTAGCTTAACCCAAAACCCAGGGTACTAAAATAAAAGAGAGGGCACCAAAATGCCCTCTCTTGTTTGTTTCTTTCATGCACTCTCTAAACAAAAATAACGATAAGTGCTAATACTAAGCCGGCAAGAGAAAAATAAAGCCCTTTTTTAAACACACTTGTACTTGGCATAAACATCCAAAAAGCAGATATCACAAAAAACAATAGTGAAAGTCCAAAGAAAATGTTTAGAAAAAATAATGGTCTGCTGCTTGTAGCTTTGTGCATCGAAGTAATTTTTTCTAATACAAATGGCAACTCACTTTTAGTATAAACAGCAGTTCGGGTTGAGGTATCGTAAGTACCTTCTTTAAAGTAAGCCACATTGCCTTCTACTTTTTCAACAGAGAACCTTCTAATTCTTAAAGCTTGCCCTAAGTTTTCTAGTGTGGTATTTTCTGGTAATACTTGAGTTACAGTTGTATCTTTCATAAATAAAGTGGTATCTCTAAAAATCATTACGATGCCACTTATAGCGTAAACAGCCATAATTCCCGCTAAAAAAAATCCCAGATAGCGGTGATAAATTCTCATTTGCTTGTACATTGTTTAATAAAGTTTTTTTGTAAAAAAAACATTTTTAAACGCCATAAACTAATTAAATCGGTAAACAACTCAACTTTATACCTCAACTGCAGAGTCTATTTTAAGCTTCTTTTTATTAATTTTTTAGAACCATTTAGCTACCTAAACAAAGTACATCAGGAACTTTTCATCAAAAGTATTAACATTGACTTGACGCTTTTCACAATTTTTTAATATTTTCAAGCAATGGGAAAATAAATATTATCACTAGTATTGCTTCATGATATAAAAAGTAAGAGATGGAAAAAGGAAATCATACAACAGAGAATGCACTATTAAACTCTGTAAGCAAGGGTTCCCATAAATCTTTTGAATTATTTTATAATGAGTACAGCAAGTTAGTTTTTGGTTATGCATTTAAATCTCTAAAATGCAAATCAGAAGCAGATGATATTGTTCAGCAAACTTTTACCAGAATCTGGGAAAACAGAGAAAAACTCGCTGAAATTCGCTCGCCAAAAGATTACGTTTTCATCATCTCTAGAAACTTAATTTTCTCTCGACTTAAATTAAAGTTTAAAGACGAATCGCTAAGTGAAGAGCTAAAGTTGAATGTTCAACTAATGCGCCAACGTGCTTGCGACGAAGAACTCATCTATTCTGATATTGAAAAAATAGCCAAAGCTGCTATAGAAGCACTTCCAAAACAAAGAAAGCTCATCTTTAAACTCAGCAAAGAACAACACTATACGCAAGACGAAATTGCTGAGCATTTAAGCATCTCAAAAAACACAGTAAAAGAAAGCTTGCGAAAAGCTTATCAACAAATTAGAAAAGACTTAATGCTAGAACCAGATTTTACGATGCTTATCTCTTTTTTAATTGTTTCTATCCAGATATTACTTAATAAGCTGAGTTAATTCTCAAGTTTATTAAAACATTCTATCTTTTATAAGTAATTCAATATCAACTACTTGTGTACTTATATTCCTCAGCTCAAAAAATATTTCAAAAAAAGTATGATTTTTTTCATTGTTGAATAGTAGTCGCTATCCATAATAGACTCTTTACAGATAACAGCCTTAAAAAAACTATTATGGATAAAAACTATAAGGAACAGTTAATTAAAAAATACTTAAATAACCAGTGTACAGAAGAAGAACTGGAAGAGGTAGCTGAGCTATTTAAGAAGGCTGATAACGACAGTGAGCTATTAGAGATTTTTGGTGCATCGCTAGAAAGTTCGTCTACCGAAATTGAGATTACCGAAGAGCATAACCAAGAAATCTGGAATAAAATAAAAGACAATACACAACCTGTAAAAACACCGACTAGCAAAACAGTAAAATTTTACTCTAAAAGCTTTTTTCGTGTTGCCAGTATTGTTTTGCTAGTTTTGTGTGCAACTTACTTTTTATCTAACTTATTAAAAGAAAAACCTATTGAGGTTCAAAAGCCAGTTATAAGCTACCACACCGAAGAATGTAAGCTTGGTAAAAAGTCTAAACTTACCCTACCAGATGGCTCTGTGGCTTATATGAATGCAGGTACCAAAATTACTTATCCTTCAAAATTTGAGGGCAACACTAGACAAATCTCACTCAGTGGCGAAGCTTTTTTTGACATAGTGAGAGATGAAAAAAAGCCATTCATTATAGAATCTAACAATGTTTACACGAAGGTTTTAGGCACTTCTTTTAACCTGAGTTACTACGAAAACGAAGCCTTTGAACTCACATTAGTAACAGGAAAAGTAAAGGTTTCTACTGATACAAATCACAAAAAAGACTCAGTGGTAATCTTGCCGAATCACCAAGTTTCATTTAACGAAAAGACTGGTTCGCTGGCTACCAAAAAAGTAGATGTAACTCCTTACACCTCTTGGAAAGAAGGCAAATTGGTTTTAAAAGGAGACTTGGCAACAGTGACTAAAAAAATTGAAAGATGGTATAACAAAAAGATTGTACTAGAAAAAGGACTTGAAAAATGCTCGATTGATGCGACTTATAAAAACCAGCATATTAACAATGTAATTAAAGGCTTAGCCTTTATTCTCGAATTGCAATATACGATTAACGGAGACACCATTTACTTAAAAGGCAAAGGGTGCTAACAAACAGATAATGAAAAAAAACTATGCCTATGGATAGCTAATACGAAAATGAGAAAGTGAAAAAAAACTAGGCTACAGTACTGGGTACTGTAGCCTCTCTATCGGGATCCAAAAATCATTTGGCCGTGAACTTGGCTCCCTATGAATTAAATAATTACTTAATCCATAACAAATTTATGAAAAATTGTTGTACAAACTTATTTTATAAGATACTTCTTGTAATGGTGAAAGGTTTTATACTGCAATGTGTTTTTGTAACCATTGTAGCTGCCGGAACAACCAACTTGAGTAACGCCCAAAGCATTTATAATATCAATATAGATTTAGAATTAAAAGATGCCACTTTAAAGCAGGTAATCACAGAAATAACCCAAAAAACGGACTTTTCTTTTGCTTTTAATATGGCTGAAATGCGGAAAAAAAAGGGGCGCGTAACTAAATCGTTTAAGGGCGAAAGTGTTGGTGAAATTTTAACTTATTTGTCTCAATCGTATAAGCTTAATTTTAAGCGAATTAATGAGACCATTCATATTAAAGCTTCAGAAGAAGAGCAGGAAATTATACCTGAAAAATCTGTTGAAGTTGTTGATAGAGTCATATCTGGTAAGGTGGTAGATGAATCCGGTAATTCTATACCCGGTGTAAACGTCTATGTAAAAGATACCAACATTGGTACACTTACCGACTTTGAGGGGAACTTCAAACTAATGGTACCAGATGACGAAGAAGAATTGGTGTTTTCTTATGTTGGTTTTTCCACAGAAGTAGTAAACATCAATAACAGAACAGAAGTAAATGTTACACTGAAAGAAGATATTTCAACCCTATCAGAAATTGTAGTGGTTGGTTATGGTACTCAGAAAAAGAAAGACCTTACAGGTTCTATCGCTCACTTAGATTTAAAAGAATCTCAAATGGCTGGAACCAGTACTTTAGTACAAGCACTACAAGGTTTAGCTCCGGGTTTAAATGCTAAAATGGGTTCTGGAGCAGGTGCTGCTGGTGGGCTTTCTATTCGTGGTAAAACTTCTTTATCAGCAGACGACGATCCTTTGATAGTTGTAGATGGAATGATTTACTATGGTAATATCACCGATTTTAACATGAATGATATTGCTTCTATCGACGTGTTAAAAGATGCGAGTGCAGCAGCAGTTTATGGTTCTAGGTCTGCCAATGGAGTTATTGCCATTACTACAAAACAAGGTACTACAGAGAAGCCTAAGTTTAACTTTAACATGTACTACGGTGTTCAAAGTTTATCAAATACTGATAGGATAAACGTAATGGATGCAGAGCAATATGCAACTCGTTTGGTAGACTACTCTTACCAACAAGACTTGTACGATTGGTACAAAACGAATCCTGCCAGTGCAGACGACAGACCAGTAAGACCAGATATTACAGATAGAGAGTTGGTATCTACTTACTTGCGTACAGAAGAAGAAAAAAATAATTACTTAAATGGTTACGAAATAGATTGGGTAGATGAAGTATTACAAGAAGCTCCCACGCAATTTTATAACTTAAGTGTTTCTGGTAAATCTAAGAAAACCAGATATTACATTTCAACTTCTTATACAGACCAAGAAGGTATTCAAAAGAATGACTTATTTAAGAGGTTAACATTCTTATCTAAACTAGAAACCGAAATTACAGATTGGTTTTCACTGGAGTTTAATCCTCAGTACATTCATAGAGATTACTCTGGTGTTTCTGCTTCACTTAGCGAAGCTTTAGAAGCGAGTCCTTTAGGTAATAAATACGATGAAGATGGCAACTATCCATTGTATGTAGCTGGTGAATCTTACAATTACCATCCACTTGGTTATGTAAATATTGATGATAATGAGATTAGAGATAATATTAGATTGGCTTTCAAGGGTAAATTTGACATACCAAAAGTAGAAGGCTTAAAATACGAGATTAACTATCAGAAAAATTATTATTTCTCTCATACTTATCGCTACTATCCTACAACAGTACCAGATGGTGCAAAAAATGATGGTTACGGTTATAAAGATCAATCGACATCTTCAAAATCTTTAATAAACAACCTCATCACTTATAATAAAATCTTTGGCGATCACAGAGTCAATGTAACTTTATTACATAGTGAAGAGCAATTAGATGGTGAAGGTACAGTATCTACAGGTTATGGTTTTGCTTCTGACAAACTAGGTTACAATTCTCTTGAAGTAGCAGAAACACAGCAAATCAATTCTTCTGCTTACGAGGAAATTACCAGATCTTTTATGGGTAGAGTTACTTATGCTTTTAAAGATCGTTATTTGCTTACTGGTACAATAAGAAGAGATGGTTATTCTGCTTTCGGTACAAATAAAAAATGGGCTAACTTCCCATCATTATCATTTGGTTGGGTAGTTTCTGAAGAGTCTTTTCTTCAAACCTCAAACGTGATTAATTACTTAAAACTACGTCTTTCTTATGGTGTAAATGGTAACCAAGGTATTGGCAGATACAATAGCCAATCTATAATGAGCAGTACAAGTACTGTATTCGACGGAGCCACTGCTATAGGAATTTACTCAGGTTCTTTAGGTAACTCAGAATTAGGTTGGGAAACCACATTAACAGGAAACATTGGTCTAGATTTCGAAATATTAAATAAGAGATTAAGTGGTTCTGTGGATGTTTACAAATCTACTACATCTGATGTATTGGTAGAAAGAGCCATTCCAAGAGCTTCTGGTAACTCAAGTGTTTGGACAAACATTGGTGGCATAGAAAACCACGGTGTAGAAGTATCATTATCTTCTATAAATGTGCAAACCAAAGGTTTTAGCTGGAATTCAGGATTCACATTCGCCATTAACCGAAACAAAATTACCGAATTGTACGACGATGTAACTGAAGATATCGGTAATGGTTGGTTTGTTGGAGAATCTTTCTATGCGATCTATGGCTACCAAAGTGATGGCATTTGGCAAGAAAGCGACTTATTCAACGATCAAATCTATGCAGACTACTATCCGGGACAATGGAAGATTGTAGACCAAAACGGCGATGGAGAAATCACCGCAGATGATGACCGTAAAATTGTTGGTAATACATCTCCTAATTACAGATTTAGCTTAAGCAATCAGTTCAGTTACAAAAATCTATCTCTTTCTATTTTTATCAATTCTATTCAAGGTGGAAACGGTTACTATATGGCAAGTAATACTGGTTCTTTAGTAGCTGGTGGAACTGATTCGGCATATCGTTTAAACAGAACTGCAATTAGACAATATTGGACACCAGACAATCCAGTAAACGATGCACCGGGTATGTATAACAATCCTAAAATCGCACCATCAGTGTATCAAGATAAGAGTTTCATCAGACTTCAAGATATAACTCTGGCTTACCAACTTAACTTAAAATCATTAGAGCAAATCGGTATAGAAAGCCCTAAAGTATATGTAAGTGGTAAGAACCTACACACCTGGACTAAATGGTCTGGATGGGATCCCGATGTAGACAACTATGTAATGAGAAGTGTAGTAGTTGGTCTGAATGTTAATTTCTAAATAAGAAAATATAGATTCATGAAATATATAGATAAATCAAACTGTATTTTGAAAAAGGTATTTTTGCCCCTTTTATTAATACTTTGGGTAGCATCTTGTGAAAGTTTAGAAGAAATTCCGCTCGATTTTGTCGCTGCTTCAAATGCATTCGAAACTTCAGGTGATATTGAAACTGGTGCTGTAGGTCTTTACTCATTAACTCGCGACTGGTACAGTAATCACGATGATAAAGACAAGTTTGTTTATGTGGCTCTCGGTACCGACGAAGCTTATTATGGAGAAGATCCGGGAGGAGGAACCATGAGTAACTGGGATGTTGACATAGTTCCTACAACATCTAGAACTACAGAGTACTGGACAAAAGCCTTCGATATTGTTTACCAAGCTAATATAGTTTTAGATGCTATTGAAAATATAGAATGGGAAAGTGAAGATGATAAAAACAGTTACTTAGGTGAGATTAGATTCTTTAGAGCTTTCGGCTATCGTATTTTGGTAACTATGTGGGGAGATGTTCCATTAATTACAGAACCTGTAAACACACCAAAAACAGATTTTGTAAGAGCTGATAGTGATGAAATCTACGACCTTTTAGAATCTGATTTAGAATTTGCAGCAGCTAATTTACCTGTTAGAGGAGAAGAGGCAGAACCAGGTAGATTAACACAAGGAGCTGCATGGCATATGTTAAGCGAGATTTATTTAGCACGTGATAAATTTCAAGAAGCGGTAGATGCTGCAACCCATGTAATTGACGATTATGGCTATTCTTTAATGACAGAGCGTTTTGGTTCTCAAACCAATTACTTTGGTACAGAAAACTCTTTCTACGATTTATTTACAATGGGCAACCATAATTTAAGTAGCAATACAGAAGCTATTTGGGTTATTCAAAACGACCCTGATGTAGTGGGTGGTGGTAGATATTCAGGCGAAAGAGCTTTTGGCCCTGCTTATTATAGAATGGGAAATACACCAGATGGTTTTAAAGCGATCTTAGGAGAACTTTATAATGGGAGCTACACTGGTTACAGCGATACCTTAAGTAGACCAGTTGCTTGGGTAAGACCAACTACTTATGTTGCTTACGATATCTGGGCAGACGACTGGAATGATGGTAGAAATACAGAAGCCAACATCAAAAGACATTTTTATTTCGATAATCCAGACTCAGAATATGATGGGCAGTTGATTGACTGGGCTTTATACGATGGTAGCCGTTCAAATCCACTTAAAGACACTACCCAGTATATATTCCCATTCTTTATGAAAGCAGCATCACCATTAGACCACTACCTTGATGAAGCTAGATCTGGTGGCGGATATAACCACAAAGATTTATATGCCATGAGATTAGGCGAAACCTATTTACTAAGAGCAGAAGCTTATTTAGGGTTAGGCAATCAAGCAATGGCAGCTGCTGATATCAATGTGGTTCGCGCGAGAGCAAATGCTACACTTTGTACTGCTGATGATGTTACAATTGATTACATTTTAGATGAGCGTGCCAGAGAACTTTATACTGAAGAATGGCGAATGCTAACCCTCATGCGCTTAGGTGTATTAGTAGAAAGAGTAAGAATGTATAATGATAATCCAGAAAATCCGGGACTTAGCATTCAAGATCACCAAAATCTATTTCCAATACCACAAACCGAAATTGATTTAAATACTGGTGCTACATTGGAACAAAATCCGGGTTACGAATAAGCAAAAAGAAAACAAGATTAATACTGTCGAGCACTAGCAAATTGCTCTAAAATAACCGATAAAAGCCAGCTCAAATATGAGTTGGTTTTTTTATTGCTTCATTTTTAAGCATTAAATATTCGAAATAGCCGTAATTCCATCCCTTTTTACATAAAATCAGTCCTTATTTACAAAATCTTCCACCCAGATTTAATGGTTATATCCCTAAACATTTAAACAAAACGCCATTTTTTACATTAACTAAACTTTATGATTTCACGTCGAAAATTTGTTGAAAAAGCCGCAAGTAGTGCTGCTACTTTTGCAGTTTCTCCACTTTTAATGAGTGCAACAAATGTTGTTCAGGCAAGTGCATCAGACAAACTTTCAAAACCATTTTATAATAGCAAAGCTGAAAAATGGAAACCACCATTTAAATTTGGACAAGGAGGAGCTCCGCTAGGTGGTACCAATGGCTTATTAGTGAGTGACGAAGAAGCAAGAAAAACACTAGAAAATGCTTGGGAAGCAGGCATGAGATATTACGATACTTCACCTTGGTACGGCTTAGGATTAAGTGAAAGACGTTTCGGAAATTTACTCCACAGAAAACCGAGAGAAGAATATGTGCTTTCAACTAAAGTGGGGCGTATTCTTACAGCATCTAGTAAAATACCAAAAACAGGATGGGCACAACCAGATTCATTCGACTATAAATACGATTATTCAGCTTCTGCAACTAGACGCTCAATCGAAGACAGTTTGCAAAGACTGGGAATTTCATCTATCGACTTGGTTTTCATTCACGATTTATCTCCCGATAATGGCGATATGAAAAACAACTGGGAAGAATATTTCGATCAGGCAGCGAAGGGAGCAATGCCCGAACTGGTTAAAATGCGTGAAGAAGGAATTATTAAAGCGTGGGGAATGGGAGTAAACACCTTACCGCCAATCTTAAAAGCATTAGAAGTAAGTGATCCTGATGTACACTTGGCAGCTTGCCAATACACACTGTTAGATCATGAAGAATCTCTTGAGAAATTATTTCCAGCATGTGAAGCAAAAGGTAATTCAATTGTTGTGGGTTCACCACTTAATAATGGCTTTTTAGCTGGAGAAGACAGATATAACTATAGTGGTAAAATACCTGATGGCTTTAAAGAAAAGAGAGCCAAGATGGAAAAAATTGCTCAGTCTTATAAGATCGACTTACGTACTGCTGCACTGCAATTCTGCTCCGCACCAGATACAGTAGCAAGCGTAATTCCGGGTGCTCGTAAAGAAAATCAACCTGCTGAAAACGTGGCATCTATGCAAGTAAAAATTCCATCAGACTTCTGGAAAGAATTAAAACAAGAAGGACTTATTGCTAAAAATGCACCTGAACCAACAGAGAAATCTACAGGCAGGTGATACTGATAATCAATTTGGTTTTAATAACTCTATAAACTACAAAGTTCTATTTGAGATTAAAAGGTCAGTTATTTTAACTGATCTTTTTTATTTCGATTTGTTTAAAAACACTTTCGTGTACTTATTCCTACCATTTAACAAGCCCTTGCTATGAGTTTGCTTACAATTATTTTAGATTAGGAAGTTCAAAATTATTCTAAGCTAATAGGTAAATAAAATGAAAAGACAGATTACTTTAACGATACTCGCACTTATTACCACCATCAATTTTAGTTTTACAAAGCTTGCTCCTAAAAGAGATTTCTATCAGATTAAGGTCTACCATTTACAGTCAGACAAACAAGTAGAAACATTAGATAATTACCTCAAAAATGCATACATACCAGCACTGCACAGACAAGGTATAAAACATGTTGGTGTTTTTAAACCGGTAAAAACTGAAGACAATGCAGATAAACTAGTTTATGTTTTTATTCCTTTTCAATCTTCAAAAGAGTTTTTCCAACTAGATGCTAAGCTCGACCAAGATCAAGCTTATTTAAAGGCTGGAAGCGATTATATAGATGCCGCACATGACAATGTGCCTTTTACCAGAATAGAAACTATTCTAATAAATGCTTTTGAAGATAGCCCAAATTACAAAACACCAAACTTAACTAGCAGCTCAAAAGACAGAATTTATGAGTTGCGTAGTTATGAAGGCCCCACTGAAAAGTTGTATAAAAACAAAGTGAAAATGTTTAACGATGGTGACGAAATCGGTTTATTTAAAAGACTAGATTTTAATGCTATTTTCTATGGTGAAGTAATTGCCGGAAGTAGAATGCCAAACCTTATGTACATGACTTCTTTTGAAAATATGGAAGCCAGAGATGCTCATTGGAAAACCTTTGGCGGAGATGCTTACTGGAAAGAACTTTCTTCTAAAGCAGAATATCAAAATAATGTATCAAAAGCAGATATCATACTGCTACATCAAACAGACTATTCTGATTTATAATTTTAGAAACCAAAAAGCTCATTATTAAATGAGCTTTTTGGTTTTACTTCTACATCAATTAAACAATTGATTTATCTGAGATTTATAAGTTTTCCCAATCGGTATTTCATAATCTTTTATAAAAACCCTGTTACCTTCTATACTTTTAATATGCTTCTTCGCTACCACAAAAGATTTATGAATTTGAATTAAATCTTCGTGCTCAAGGGTTGTAAGCAAATCTGAAATTTTATCCCTAATCATAATCATTTCTTCGGTAGTAAAAATCTTAGTGTAGTTGCCCGCTGCTTCCAAATACAGAATCGAATCGATATTTACCTGAATGTATTTCTTATTTGTTTTTAAGAATACACTTTTAGCACTGTTGCTTGTGGAAACCACATTTTGTTGGCTTGGTTTAGCTGTGTTTACTACTTTATTAATTGCCATTAAAAATCGTTCAAAGCCAAATGGTTTTAACAGGTAATCTACTACATTTAATTCGTAACCTTCCAAAGCATGTTCTTTATAAGCGGTAGTTACAATTATTTTAGGTGGGTTGCTTAGTGTTCTTAAAAAATCAAATCCTTTGAGTTTCGGTAGGTTTAAATCGAGAAAAACCAAGTCTACACGATGTTTACTTAAGAAATTAAGTGCCTCTAATGCATCATAACATTTGCCTTGCAATTGCAAATTTGGCAACATATCACAATAACCTTGTATAATATCATGAGCAATGGGTTCATCATCTATTATAAGGTACTTAATCATAAGGCAGATAGTGTTAGTTTTACTTTGTAAACATCATTCTTTTGAGATACAGATAAAGAATGTCTATTTGGGTAAGCTATTGCCAATCTCCTTTTAAGGTTTTCTAAGCCAATACCTTTGTTCTGTAACACCTCTTCGGCATCAAAATTATTTTCTACTTCAAAGGTAATCTTTTCTTTTTCTGCTTGTAAATAGATATATACAAATGCATCTGATCTCAAGTGTTCAACTCCATGCTTAAAAGCATTTTCCACCAATATAATAAACATTAATGGGAGCACTTTAAGTTGGCTATCTTCAATCTCAGCATGAAATGAAACATCTACTTTTTTATGGTAACGACCTGTGTGTAACTCCACATAATTTCTCAAATAAGCTTCTTCTTCAACAACAGTTACTGTTTGTTTTTGCCCATCATAAATGCTGTAGCGCATCATATCAGAAAGCTTTAAAATAAGTTGTTTAGCTCTGTGTGTATCTTTATCAACCAAACCATAAAGATTATTCAATGTATTAAAAAAGAAATGCGGATTTACCTGACTTTGTAAATGCAACAATTCCAGTTTCTTCTGCTCATTTTTTAAGCTCAGTAACCCTCTTACCCTATTTACCAACCAAACAATACCGTAAACTGGAATCGCAATAATAATTGCCAAGTAATACGCCATCACGATTAAATCTACAATAGAGTAGGGGTCCATAAAGATCACTACAGAATCTTCTTCTGAAGTAATCACTTTATAGAAAATAACTAATGACGGAATGGCAATGGTAATCAATACAAAAATACCTGCTATTTGTACTGATTTTCTTTTTATATCTAAAATCATAGGGCAAGAATAATCTCTGAGAAACTAAGGTCAAAAAAAGTTGATGAACAACCCACTAGCAGTGACAAACATCCATAAAGTGGTTTTAACGTCACTCCAAACTAGCTACTAAGCATTGTATCACTGATTTTACACAGCTCATCCCTTTTAATTGAAGTACTTTCAATCCACATATACTTTCGCCTCCATAATCACTCAATCAAAAATTAAATAAGATGAAAGTAAAGATTTTAAGGTATCTCAAACATGTATTTTTCACAGTAATAGTATTAGCTGCAATTGCTGTTTTTGTAGGTCTTCAAATAGGTGCAGCGGTCAACTATGGCGAACATCCACAAAGACTCAATCTGGATAAAGAAGGACCCTACATATTCTACAAAAATGATAGTACCCTCAATGTAAATTACATTAAAGGCAACAAAGACGACGGTTTTTATCTGCAACAGCAAGATTATCCGGCAAGTAGTAAAATTAAGGCGAAGACTTTTTTCGGACTAGATTCTACCTATTTCTATTATACAATCGATACAG
Source organism: Thalassovita sp. (assembly GCA_002729595.1). Lineage (GTDB taxonomy): Bacteria > Bacteroidota > Bacteroidia > Cytophagales > Flammeovirgaceae > Chondrinema. The sequence goes on from PBYL01000382.1 coordinate 14,939, forward strand.
TTTTCGGGCAACCTGCAAGTGTCTATCAAGACGATAACCCGATATTAGCCATCTCCGACATTGAAGGTGGCTACAAAACCTTTCGCGATTTTTTAATCAACAATAAAGTAATTGATGCAGACCTAAACTGGTCTTTTGGCAAAGGTCATTTAGTGCTCGTTGGCGATTTTGTAGATAGAGGTTATTCTGTAACACAAGTGCTTTGGTTTATTTACAAGTTAGAAAATGAAGCTGAAAAGCAAGGTGGCAAAGTTCATTTTATTCTGGGAAACCACGAGTTAAAAAACATGCAAGGTAAATACGAAGCAGCATCTCCAAGGTATTATGCAGCAGCAGCCATTCTTGGCAAATTACACCATCAACTTTACGATTCAAACTCTTTTATTGGCAGATGGATGGCAAGTAAAAACTCCATTGAAAAAATCAACGGAAACATCTTTGTACATGGCGGAATCCATCCAGAAGTTGCAGATTTAGATTTGAATTTAGAAGAAATCAACCAAATAGTTAAGAAGCAATATTATCAAACCTATTTCCCAAAAACAGAAAAATCAGCAGAGCAACTTCTCACTTCTACTAAAAAAGGAATTAGCTGGTACAGAGGTTATTACAAAGAAGATTTAAAGCAGGTACAGATCGATTACATCCTTCAAAAATTTGATGCTAAAAGCATCGTAGTTGGACATACTTTGCAATCAGAAGTAAGTACCTCTTTTGAAGGTAAAATTATAGGCATAGATATAAAACACCCAAAAGATTACCGAAACACTTGGCCCAATACAGATTCGCAAGGTTTATTAATTAAAGACGATCAATACTACAGAACTTTATTAGATGGCAGTAAAGAGCTTTTATAAGCCAAACAATTACTTTACTTATCGATTTAATTAACTTTAAGCCGGTTAATTTTTTAAAGCTAAGTAATAGGGAAATGGCAGAAAATCTTTTTCAAGAGATAAAAAGTGTGATTGATATTACAGATGAAGATGCTCAAAAATTTTTGAGTTTAACCAAAGAAAAAACTGTAAAGCGAAATGAGTTTTTTATTAGAGAAGGAGATACTGCCAAATACATTGCCTTTGTATTATCGGGCATTTTATACACCTACTATGTAAATGAAAAGGGAGAAAAACACATTGTGCAAATCGCATTAGAAACACATTGGGTTTCAGATTTGGCGAGTTTCTTATCGGGTGCTCCAGCAGATTTTAATGTGCAGGCAATTGAAGAAGCCAAACTGCTTATTTTGAGCAAAGCAGATTTTGAAAAAGCTTGCCAAAACATTAAAGGTTTTGAAAGGTATTTTAGAATACTTGTGCAAAAAGCCTATGTGCATGCTCAAAAAAGAATTTCTAAGATTTATGGTAATTCGGCAGAAGAACGCTATCTGGAATTATTAGAATCTGCGCCAGATATTATGCAGCGCGTTCCACAACATTATATCGCATCTTATCTAGGTATAAAACCACAATCGCTAAGTAGAATCAGAAAAAATTTGATAAAAAAATAGCTCAAACTGTATTACTTAACCTATGTGAATGTTTTTGAGAATTGAGATCGGCAACTTTGTATTGTTAAACAAATTACCTTACTCAAAAAAACAAAAACATGGAAACTGCAATAAGTTTAAAAGAAAAAATCGAAGAGTTAAACAGCATGATTATCGAAGGTAAAGTATTAGATGCTTTTGAAAAATTCTATGCTGAAGGTGTTACAATGCAAGAAAACGAAGATGCTCCAACAGAAGGAAAAGCGGCTTGTAGAGAGCACGAACTTGCTTTCGTAAATGGTATTACTGCATTTAGAGCTGCTGAAGTAAAAAGTGTAATCGTTAGCGAAGGTATCACTGCAGTAGAATGGTATTTCGATTTCACTCACAAAGATTGGGGTGTAAGAAACTATACTCAAGTAGCTGTACAACGTTGGAACGAAGAGGGACAAATCGTAAACGAAAAGTTCTATTACAATAGCTAATCTCTGTTTCTACAGATATATTGGGCGAGCAGTAGTAAGATATTGAATGAATCATATTTTACTACTGTTCTTTTTATATCTATAAATGTAAAACAAGAATGAAATTGAGTGTATTTCTTTTACTAGTAGTAAGCATCATCAATATTTCAATAAACTATATTAAAACACCAATGAACAATTCAGAATTATCACTAAAATATCTGGTAAGAGAGTCTGCATTAAAAACAGAAAAAGCACCAGTTTTAATTTTACTTCATGGAGTAGGCAGCAACGAAAAAGATTTATTCTCTTTTGCTGATTTTATAGATGAAAAATACTTGGTAGTTTCTGCACAAGGACCATATAATTTAGGTGTAAACAGATATGGTTGGTACGAAGTGAATTTTTCTAATGGTAAGCCACAAATTAATGCCGATCAGGCAGAAAAAAGCCGATTGGCACTCATAAATTTTATTGATGAAATTGTTGAAAAATACAATGCTGATAGCCAAAAGGTATATTTGATGGGATTTAGCCAAGGTGCGATTATGTCTTATTCTGTGGCTTTAAGCCAACCTGAAAAAGTAGCCGGATTCGCAGCATTTAGCGGTAGAGTGTTAGATACTACCAAACAAAATGCTAGCAAATCTGACCAACTTAGTAAGTTAAAAGTGTACCTCGCTCATAGCCGAAACGATCAGGTTTTATCTTTCCAGTATGCAGAAGAAGCGCACAAAATGCTTGAGTCTCTAAATATCGAAACTACTTATAGAGTTTTTGATGATGGACATTCAATTTCAAGAGAAAATTTATATGCTTTCCTAGGTTGGTTAAGCAAGCAATAAACATCATACAGACGGATAATTATTATCCGAATCCTTCTACTCTTAATCTGTTTTAAAGGATACTTTGGAAATACATATTTTCAACAGTATCCTTTTTTTATGTAAGCTTCTTATTTAGCACCTTCGATGTAAGAAATTTTATAAAGATGATTTCCATTTAGCTCTTTCAATGTCGATTTTTAAAGAAGCAAGGTGTTTTTCCCTATACAGAATTTTAAAAAGGATTTTTTTTTATCACGTAATAAATAATATTTAAAAAGAAATATAATTAGCTTCGTATTTTCTTGTTGAAATATATAGGAATGCATTTTTGAGCCGATTTTTTTTTTATGAAACTTTATAAGTTTTTCATCTTATTCCTGCTTAGTCTATTTCAGTTTTTGTCTTTCCAATGTCTGGCTCAACCTGAAACGCTCGAAAGTCTTCTAGAAGAACTCAAAAACAAAAAAAAGTCTGATACATTCTCTAGTGATACAAATAGCGTAATCTTAATTAATAAAATTGCTGAGCTATCGATGGACGACTCTCCCGATACCAGTATATTTTATAGTAATGAGGCTCTTCAAATAAGTAAAAGTTTAAAATATGCGAATGGTGCAATGCATGCTTATTACAATTTAGGCAAAGCATACTATATAAAAGCTTCTTATTTAATGGCTTATGAAAATTACGCACAAGGCATCGAAATAAGCAAAATACTAAAC
>PBYL01000383.1 GCA_002729595.1 Thalassovita sp.
ATGGCTGCAATTGCTTTGGGAGATGTTCCCAAATTATTTTCATTGCTGCTTAGAATGGCAGTTTGTTTAAAATCTTTTCCTTCAAAAACGTTATCGACTGCTTTTCCGGGCTTATAACTTTCTAAGGCTGCAATGTTTTCAGGTAACTCTATCATCACTATTATTAATTCAGAATGGGATATTCTGCAAAAATAGTCAGCTTAATGCTAAGCTCAATGAGAGTTACCTGATATTTATTTTTTTATTAATGAGGAGCAAATTATAGTTCTGCAACTGGTCTAAAACCAAGATCAAAATTGAAATAGTTTGCAGGAACTTCTTCTGTATAATCAATTTTTAAAGTTGATTTATGTCTGTTCCAGCTACCGCCTTTTAAATATCTTGTATTGATGTTACCATCTTTATCTTGTGGATTGCTGCACCATTCCCAAGCGTTACCGCTCATGTCGTATAAACCGATTTCGTTTGGTTTTTTAGTAGCAACTGTTTGGGTACTATTTACTTCTTCTTCGTCTCCCCAATACCAAGAAACCATTCTTGGATCGTCATATCCGCTGTATGTGTAACCAAGACTTTTAGCTCCACCTTTGGCAGCAGTTTCCCATTCTTGTACAGTTGGGAGTCTGTATTTTAATCCGGTTTTGTCAGATAACCACATGCAATATTCATTGGCATCTTTCCAAGTTACATATACGATTGGGTGGTTTTCGTTCCAGCCCCAGTTGGGCATTCTAGAAGGCATGGATCTGCCAGTTTCTTCGCAAAACAGTTTAAACTGTCTTACAGTAACTTCAGTACGAGCAATCAAAAACTCATCTCTGCCATTTTTGCCCATGTTGATTCTAATCATCTCGGGCATGCTTTTTAATGAAGCGTGATTGCTGCTTATTTTTTCTGGCTCGTTAGGGTCTTTTACTGTTGGATCGTTATTGAGTTTTCTATTGCTACTACTTAGCAATTGTACTCCGTTTACATCTTCTATTTTTTCAAAAGAAGACCGGTTCCCCTGGCCCATTACGACCTGAGAAACGGTCATCCAAATCAATAAGGTTGATATCGTTAAGCGTTTTAGCATAGTGCAAAAGCTTTAAGGTTAATAGTTTCAGTTAAAAATGTAATCTATTCCTACATATCTCAGCTTTTAAGCGCTAATAGTTTCGTAGTTAAATTTATCTTACATTGTTGCTTGTTATAAAGAAAAATAAATGCCTAGCTTTAAAATGGGCTTGTGAATAAAAATTAATTTGGTTTTAAGTAGTTGATATTCAAATAGTTGTGGTTATATAGGGTAGGGGTAAGTAATAGGCATACCTAATATTAATCATCCTATTTTGGGAAAGTTTTTCCACAATTGGAACTAAGACTGTGTAATTTCAAAGGGTGGAGATGTAAAAACTTACATCGTAAGGCATATGTGATACAGGTCACTTTTAGAGACCTGTAGAGAGGAATAGTAAGTAAATGCAATTTATAAATTGACGAATTTTTGGTAATCGTTGATAAAGTGATCTTTCTTTTTCCAGTAGTTTCTGCTATAAAATCTTTGGAAACTCCATCCTTTAGTACGGAGAAGTTCAGGGTAATAGGCATGGATTTCTTTTGGCGATAAGCTTTGGTAATAAAGCTGGTCGTCTGTTAAAAGTAACTTCATAGAATGCGCATTATTCACACTCAAATCGGCAAAAGGTAAATTAGCTTGTAGGCTTATTTCTTCGTTTACAGGAAGTTTATCTTTAATAAACGCTCGCAGATACCAGCTTTTGTTGTGCCTTTCTTCAGTTTGAATTACACTTCTGTATTTGCCAGTAGAAACTTCTAAAGCATATTGTAAATAGTCTCTCAGCAGTTGAGGCCCTATGTTTTTAGCATTGTCTACCTGTAACTGCTGTGGATAAATACTGCTTACCAAATAAATTTTCTTACGGGCTCTGGTTACAGCTACATTTAGGCGGTTCTCTCCTTTTATTTGGCTGAGTGAACCAAACTGCGAAGTCATTTTGCCTTTTGGAGATAGGGCATAAGCTACAGAAAAAATAATGGTGTCTCGTTCATCTCCTTGTACATTTTCAATATTCTTAATAAAGAAATCGCGAGGCAGGGGAAACGATGCTTCTTCTAATAAATCTTGTATTACTTCTTGTTGCTTATAATTAAAGGTGATAATTCCGATACTAGTTTCTCCTTCATTTACCAATTTTTCTAGTAATTGAACTACCTCTTGGGCCTCTTGTTGGTTCGCATTTTTCTCCCATACACCATCAACTTTAATATATTCTATGGATGGCGTTTCACTGGTATAATCTTCGAAATGAGGAATTAACTGAAGTTGATTTTTATAGAAATTAATGTTAGAAAAATCAATCAATTCAAGTGATTTGCTTCTGTAATGGCCTTTTAAAGAAACTTCTGGCACAAACTGTTTCCCTAAATCTAATAGAGAAACTACTTCTAGCGCTGTTTCTCCTTCCATGTCTTCTTCCCAACGTGGGTGGTATAAATCGTAAGGTGCAAGCTGTTGATCGTCGCCAGTAATCACTACTTGCTTGCCACGATACATGGCAGGAATTCCTTTTTCTGCAAAACACTGCGATGCTTCATCGAAAATGATAAGGTCGAAGAATTCTTCCATTGGGAAAATGGCAGAAACTGATTCAGGAGAGCCCATCCAGCAAGGAACCAGATTTAGCAACTCATGTGAAAAGTTTTGAATGAGCTTTCTTACTGGCCAGATGCTTCTTTTTTTACTAACCTGATGTTTTAAATCTCTGTAAGTAACCAGATTATTTAATCGGTTATATTCCACTTCAGAATAGGTTCTTTCTCGGGCTTTCAGTAGAGCAATGTCTTTGGCGATTTCTTGCTTTTCGGTAACCGCATCTTGCAGTCGGTTTTCCATTGTCAACATTTTTTCCGAAGTAACCGACCTTAATATAGGATACTTTGTTTCGATGTGATTGATCCAAGCTATGCGCAGGCTGTTGTCAAAAAGGTGAACAGTTTCAGGATTGAGTGCTTCAAATTTTTCCTCAAAACTCTTGAGAATGTTTTTTTCATGTTCGTTGAGTGAAGCCTTTAACTGATCGTATTCGCAAAGTACATCAAAATCTTCTTTCAACTCAGTTATCAACTTATCAACATCAAGAGAGCCATTAAGCACCATATTTATTTGTCTGGTAGTTAAAAACTGGTTCCAAACCGCTTTTTTGGCTTTTACTTCTTTTACAATGTTGAGTAAGGAGTTGATTTTTTTGTACAATTCATCGTAACTGAACTGCTCAATTTCAAGATATTTAATTCCATTTCTGAGTGAAGTGTAAATTCTTTTACCATCCACTGCTTTTAAATGGAAATCGAACCAGTCTTTCAATTGGAACAAATCTCTGTTTTCCGGCAACTCTATTAACCATTCTTGCTCAGCTAACAAAGACATTTGGTGTTCAAGATTCATTCGGTTATCTATCCGCATCATGAGATATTGCAGTGGATTCGGTTCATCTTGAAGGTTATTGTCTGCGATTAACTTATCAACAAAAGGTTTGTCTTTAGAAAAAAGATAATACATCAGTTTCTTGTACCAGTTTGTTCTGGCAAGTTGAGCCTGATGCAGTTTTTCCTGCGCTTCTCTTAATTCTTCTTTTTTAAGAGTCGATTCAACACCTTCTTTTCCGAAAGCGCTTAGGGTATTTTTCTTTCTATTGGCTAACCACAAATAATCTGTCTTGCTGTATTTCAGATCATTTTTGAAATAGCGATAGGTTTTTTCATTGGCAATAAGGTCGAGCAATGCTAAAAAATCTTCTTGCCTGTCGTAAATCCATTCAAAATCATCAAAAGAAATTTCAATCCCTATAATGTCTTTTACTTTTCCGCTAACTTCTTCAAAATAAGGAATGAGTTCTTTAAGTGTATCTTCAACCTGTTGCAGATCACCAATATTAAAATTGGCAAAAGAAACCCGATCATACCAAAGATGGGCAGCAGTGTCTAACCTTGCATGATAGCGAATATAGGTGTCGAACTTTCTGAGTATCTCATTATGGTTATCGAATTTAAAAAAGTTATACTCTCTTCTTAAATTGATACCTTCAATATCAATATCGCTTGTTAAGTAAAGCTCTTTTACCGAAATGCCACATTCACTTGTATCGTAAAGCGCTTTTTTAAATTCTTTTAATTCTTCTGTAAGTTGATCTATTTCCCGACTGGTTTGTAGAAACTTTCGCTCAAGGTAAATCGCATCGAGACTATTATTTTCTCTCTGAAATTTGTCTATAAATTCAATTTGTCGGTTGATGTTTTCGTAAATATCCTTTCTGTCATTTTTAAAATCATGTACAAGGGCTACGAAATCATCGAAAGATTTTTCTCCTAATCGCTGATAAACTACATCTAAAGCAGCTTTCTTCTGGCAAACCAACAACACATTTTTACCTCTGGCGATGTGATCGACAATTAAATTACAAATGAGTTGAGATTTACCACTACCCGGAGGGCCTTGTATCACTAGTGAAGAACCTCCTTTTACAGATTTTATAGCTTCTTCTTGCGAAGCATCTATAGTGTAAGGTGTGAATAACTCTTCTTCCTGTGCATTTTTGGATATATGCGTCAGTTGAATGCTATTGTTATTATCTTCTTCTGCGCTTAATTCAGAAGCGAAAAACGATTCCAAATCTTTAACACGCTCATTAGAAAGTAGAAAATCGTAATCAGGCATGAGGTAAGAGCCTGCTTGTGGAAAGATTCCCAAAACAGCTTCTTGGGTCATTTTTAGTTTACCAGTTTCTGTGCTTTCTAGAAAATCACTTTTGGTAAATTGCCTAAAATCTTGAAGTGTATCTTCGAAAGTACTTTGGTTAAAATGCAGTTCTAATGGCGATTCTTTTAATAATTTATAAAGCTCTGTTCTAAACTCTTGGCTATCGAAAGAGTACTCACTAAAATCGTGTTCAATAAAAATCTCATCGAAACTGATATTGTTATAGTGAGAAAAAGCCAACAACAGACTTTTATTAAAGGTGATACCTGCGTCTTTTCGCAAGTTTAGCACCCATTGGTTTTGCTTAAGCTCTAGATTTACCGGAAAAAAAAGTAGCGGACAACGAATAGGGCTATCGTCTAACATTTTGCCTTGCACAAAAGGATAACCCACATACAAATCTTTCGCTCCTCGCTCCTCAAAAATCATTTTCTCTGTTCTCGAAATCTTGCGAAGATTGGCACTAACAGCGTTCGCATCCTTATCTCTGCTATCGATATTGCTGCAAAGAACAATGTCTTTTTTCTGTGCAATCAAACTTTCTATTACGCTGTAAGAAGGCTGATTATCAAGATAGTTACATTGGTGAATATCCAGAAACTGACTATTATTTAACTTTAATAGCAATAGAGACCTGTTTTTAGATGTCAGGTTGGTAAGTCGCTTCTGATATATCTTGAGGGTTTCGTGCAAGGTGAAAAAATTTGATTGTAAAAGCTGGTTGTTAGTTCGTGTAGAATGATATAGTTTATTTATTAACTGAAAAATAATGAATTGTACTGCTCTTTTTCAAACTAATATCAATTCTTTTTTGCTTTAAACGGGATTTTTTGTGCCAGAAACTTAATTGATGCTTTAATTTTTTTTGATGACAGCATCAAAATTTACAACAAAAATGTAGTGAAAATAATACATGAAAGTGCGCAAATTGTTCACTTTTTCTTTCTCATACACTTTCCCAACTATTTTATGGCCTCTGTCACCCTAATTTTAAAATTTTATCGTTTCAACAGAGATTATTTTTTAGTCACAATTTTTTGCTAACAACTATATGTGTTCAATTTCCGGATTTTTATCTCCACGATTTTCTAGGTCTCATATACAAAGAATGAACAGAAGCCTCGGGCATAGAGGGCCTGATGCCAGTGGTATATACTTTAACGAAGCACAGGAAATTGCACTGGGGCATAATAGATTAAGTATTATTGATTTGTCTGAGCATGCCAATCAGCCTTTTTACTCAAGTTGTGGAAGGTATGTAATGGTATTTAATGGAGAAATCTACAACTATGCTGATCTTAAAAACAAGATACAGGTTTTTCGCAGAGAGAAAGAGTTGATGAATGTGAAAGCGAAAAATGGTATGACTGGTGGTAATTTAGACGATGGTAATATATTGATTGGTGAGCAGGAGTTTAAAACCAATAGTGATACTGAGGTGTTGGTAGAGTCTTTTGCTTTTTGGGGCATGAGTATGGCGCAAAAACTGAATGGTATGTTTGCTTTCAGTATTTTCGATCAGCAAGAAAAAGCTCTATATCTTTTTAGAGATCGCATGGGCATTAAGCCGCTTTATTACTATCATAAAGATGGTGACTTTGCTTTTGCATCAGAATTAAAAGGAGTTTCTTCTCTATTTGAAGATGAGCAATTAGAGTTAAATAACAATGCAATTTCTTCATTTTTGCATTTAGGATTTATAGGAAATAATGAAACCATTTTTAAAGATGTAAAGGCATTTCCGGCTGGACATGTAGGGATTTTTAAAGATGGCGAATTTAATATTTTACCTTTCTGGACACCAGAAGAGAAAGTAGAAAGACAAACGCTTACCAATGAAGGTCAAGCAAAAAAGACACTAAGATCTCTTATAGAAAAGTCTGTTGAAAAAAGAATGATAAGTGATGTGCCGCTAGGTACATTTTTAAGTGGGGGAACGGATTCTAGTTTGGTAACAGCAGTAGCTTCTAAGCTTTTAAAAGATAAAACACTCAATACATTTTCTATCGGCTTTAAGGAAAGTAAGTTTGATGAAAGCAAATATGCGAGAAGAGTAGCTGAAAATCTAAAAACTGAGCATCATGAGTTTACTTTGTCAGAAAGTGATGCACTAGAAAAAGTGGTGGGTTTAACCAGTATGTATGATCAGCCTTTTGCAGATTCATCTGCTATTCCAACTTTGTTAATCTCAGAAATGGCGAGGAAGAAGGTTACAGTGGCACTTTCTGGTGATGGTGGAGATGAGCTTTTTATGGGTTATGGCATGTATAACTGGGCGAAAAGATTGCAAAATCCTTTAAACAGTTTTTTTGCTCCTGTTATAAGAGAGGGCATGAAGCTGCACCCACAAAATAGAATGAAGCGAGCTGCTTATCTTTTCGAAAAGCATAGTAATAGACAAAGTCATATTTTTTCTCAGGAACAATATCTCTTTAGCGAAAGAGAATTGTCAAACTTGTTGAAAACTCCATATCAGAAGAAAGATATTTTCAAGCAAGAAAAACTGAGTTTAAAGAGAGAGTTAAGTGCGGTGGAAGAACAAGCTTTCTACGATCTTAGACATTACCTCAAAGACGATTTATTAGTAAAAGTGGATATTGCTTCTATGTATTATGGACTAGAGGTAAGAGTACCGTTGCTAGATCATAGAATTGTAGAATTTGCTGTAAACCTCGATGAGTCTTTAAAGATGAAAAAAGGAGCAAGCAAATATCTTCTAAAAGAAGTTTTATACGATTACTTGCCTAAGTCTCTAATGGACAGACCTAAGTGGGGTTTCTCAATTCCATTAGGCAACTGGCTAAAAAATGAGTTAAAGTATTTAGTAGATCAGTTTTTAGAAGAAAGTTTGGTAGAGGCTGCTGGTATTGTAAACTACAAAGAAGTAAGCGCTCTATTACAAAAGTTCGAAAAAGGACATGACTACCTTTATAATAGAATCTGGGTTTTAATGCTGTTACATAAGTGGTTATTCGAAAATGGCCGCATCAAACATCAGCCAGTAAAGGCATAATTAAGTGACAATTTTTTAATATTTAAAACTTGGCAAAGCACAAAGTTCTATATCTTTCTTACGATGGAATGACAGACCCTTTGGGACAATCTCAGGTAATTCCGTACTTAGAGAATCTGGTGGCAAAAGGTTATGAAATTCATTTGATAAGCTTTGAGAAACAAGAAAGAGCAGATAGAAAAAACGAAATTGCACATATTCTAAATCATGTTGGAATAGTCTGGCATCCTTTAGATTATACTTTTAAACCTCCAGTTTTATCTACACTCTACGATATTTGGAACCTGAGGAAAAAAGTAAAAGAGCTGCATTTAAAAGAAAATTTCTTAATGGTTCACTGCCGTAGTTATATAACTGCACTTATTGGCCAGTGGATGAAAAACAGATTTGGTGTTCAGTTTCTGTTTGATATGAGAGGATTCTTTGCTGACGAAAGGGTAGAAGGAGGTTTGTGGAATCAGCAAAAGATCGTATTTAAAAAGATATATCAGTTTTTTAAGAAAAAGGAGAAGCAGTTTTTTGAGCAGGCAGATTGCACAGTTTGTTTAACTCACACTGGTAAAAAAATTATTCAGGAAATGCCTCATTTAGATGGACAACCTGTACCAGTAGAAGTAATTCCTTGTTGTGCTGATACTTCTCACTTCGATCCTAAAAAAATAGAAAAAGGCACGCAGGCTGTTTACAAAGAGCGTCTCAAGATTGACGAAGGCAGGTTTATTCTTACTTATCTAGGTTCGGTTGGTACTTGGTATATGTTGCCAGAAATGCTAGACTTTTTTGGCGTTTTGTTGATTAATAAACCAGATGCCATTTTTCTATTCGTAACAGCCGAAAATCCGGAGTTTATTTTAGAAGAAGCAAAAAGAAAAGGCATTTCTCCAAATAGTATTAGAATTATTACTGCCGCTAGAAGCGAGGTGCCAGTATTATTGTCGCTAGCTGATGCAGGCATATTTTTTATAAAGCCAGTATTTTCTAAAAAGGCATCTTCTCCAACCAAACAAGGAGAGATGATGAGCATGGGGCTTCCTGTAATTTGTAATAGCAATGTTGGCGATTCAGATTATCTGGTAAAAAAATACAATTCTGGAATTGTGGTAGAAGATTTTAGTGAAGTTGCTTACCAAGCTGCCATAAACGATTTGGATAACAAAGGTTGGGCATCACCAGAAGTAATAAGAAAACACGCCAAAGAATTTTTTGACTTGGAGAAAGGTGCATCAACCTATCTTTCTATTTACGAACGTTTGATTGGCACCCCAAAAAACACAGAAGAAACAAAACTGACTAAATCTATTCATTAGCATTTATGAAAATACTGATTCTAGCTCCATATCCTAGAAAGCAGGCGCCTTCGCAGAGATTCAGGTTCGAGCAGTATCTTGAAGCATTAGATAAAAATGGCATCGATTACGATTATGAGCCTTTTATCGATGAAAATACGTGGAAGATTCTGCATAAGCCCGGTAAGTTTGTACAAAAAGCTTTTGGCATAATCAGAGCATTTTTTAGAAGACTCAATTTAATTCTAAATCTAAAGCCTTACAGTTTTGTATTTATCCATCGTGAAGCTAGCCACATAGGTCCGCCAGTTTTTGAGTGGATGATAGCCAAAGTGTTTAAAAAGAAAATGATTTACGATTTTGATGATGCTATCTGGCTGCCAAATTATTCAGAACACAACAAGGCTTTTAATAAGCTAAAGTATTATTCGAAGGTGAAAAGCATAATGGGTTGGAGCCATAAAGTGAGTGCTGGAAATGCTTACCTCGCCGATTTTGCTAAGAATTTTAATAAAGATGTAAGGATTAATCCGACCACGATTGATACAGTAAATTATCACAATCAAATTAAAGATCAAGATACAGGCGAGGTTGTAATTGGTTGGACGGGCACATTAACCACCATAAAATACCTCTATGCAATATTGCCAGTAATAGAAGAGCTGGAAAAAAGCTACGATTTTACTTTTAAGGTAATTGCCAACGAAAATCCTCAGTTTAACTTAAAGTCTTTTTCTTTTAAGAAATGGGAGAAGGCAACTGAAATTGAAGATTTATTGAGCTTTAATGTAGGAGTAATGCCTTTAGAAGAAGATCAATGGGCAAAAGGCAAATGTGGTTTTAAAGCTTTGCAGTATATGTCTTTGGGTATTCCAGCATTAGTTTCTCCTGTAGGAGTAAATACAGATATTGTTGAGCATAGTAAAAACGGCTATATATGTGAGTCTACAACAGATTGGTTTCTGTATTTGGAAAAACTGATTAACGAAAAACAATTGAGGCAATCTTTAGGAACCAATGCCCGAAAAACCATAGAAGAGCAGTTTTCTGTAAATTCTAATACAAATAACTTTCTATCTCTCTTCGATTAAAAAAATAAATCCATAAAAAAAGCGCCTTTTGGCGCTTTATGTTTTCAATCTCTTTTGTGATTTGTTAGTATGGTAGTGTTCCTTTTGGATAAGGAATAAACTCTATATTCACACCTGAATCTTCAGCATAGTCTTGCCCTGATTCAAGCATATCTAAATCGTTATCCTCATAAAACCACGAAACTCTTAATGAGCCACCATTAGCTTCTGAGTAACTATTTAGCATTTCAATAATATCATAAAAACATTTAGAAGAAGCCGTATTGAAATAATCCATTCTAAATTTCAAATGAACATTTCTATCTGGTGTTTTTGTAAATTGTTCTACCCATTCGAAGATTGGTTCAAAAAATTCGCCTGTATATTCATGATAGGATTCGCCGGATATTCTTAAAATATTACTTTCCGGATCCAGATCTATTTCTGGAATAAATTCGTCTCCTTCTATATGAAATCTTTCCATGTTTGCTGATGCTTTAAAATCTTTAAACTCGAAGAATGTAATTCTGATATTTAATACGCCAAAAGCTTTTTTTATTATATGAAATTCAAGATATACGCACTGTAAGAGGTTATTATTTATTTTTTCG
>PBYL01000384.1 GCA_002729595.1 Thalassovita sp.
ACTTTTTAATATACCCTGATAAGTTAATTGAAATTTACTTTTTGAAAAATTTATTAAAAGTATAATTCTCTTTGTCAGATGTACTTTCTTCTAATAAATGAACTTTGACAGCACATATTGTAGCAATTACTCCCTGTATACAGGAATATATGATAGGTTTTTCAAGTATTATCCTCAGAATAATCTCTCAAAAATAGGCAATTAGTAAATGTAATATTTCTATTCAGATAGCATGTCCAAAATATGCTGATGCATCTCTCCTATGCTCGGTGCAAGGGTTTTACCAATATCCACCAACCAAACCTGTAAGTTGAGAAGCATGGGGTATAATTTGGCATCAGCCACAACTTCTTTAGATAATCTGAGCCCAGCCGCATCTAACAAACCGATAAAAATACTTAAGAATACAGCGTATTTTGCAGCTCCCAAAATCATGGATGCAAAGTTATCTAGGCTATCAAAAACAGAATAATCTAACCTGCCTTGTAAAAACCTACCTAGCTTGTTGAGCGAAAGAGAACCGATTACATAGAAAAATATAAAGAATAGAAATTTTGCCAGTTTGGGGGACTTCCCCACAGCATTATCTGCGCTAACAAAAAGATATGTAATGGCAAAAAATATGATTAGAATGCCAAAAATAAAGACGAGAATAGAGACAAACTCAACAATAAATCCTTTTTGGTAACCTTTATACGCACCCCACAAAATAAAAAATGCAAGGATAATATCTACCACCCTCACATAGGAAGAAAAATAACTCTCAACCCCTTTACCTGAAATTTGCGCTAAAACATCTACCGGATTTATAACGAAAAGAAATTCCACCTAAAAAAATTAAAATTTAATTTGACAGAGAAACTAAAATACGAAGTTGTTTAAAATTTTTAGTTTCTTCAACATTATCTTTTAAACAACTTCCTATTATTTTAAGCTAAACTTTTATGAAAGTGAAGCTTTTACAAGATCTGCCACTTTTTTATTATCAGCTTTACCAGCAAATTTTTTCTGTGCCATTCCCATCACTTTCCCCATATCCTTCATAGAAGAAGCACCTGTTTGCTTAATAATATCCTGTATGGTAGCAGCAATTTCTTCGTCTGATAATTGCTCAGGAAGAAATGTCTCAATTACTTTTAATTCTGCCAATTCGACTTCAGCTAAATCTTCTCTACCTTCTTTTTGATAAATCTCTGCCGATTCTCTTCTTTGCTTAGCTGCCTTGCTTAACAGTTGAACTTCAGCTTCTTCGCTCAATCCACCTTCCGATTTTCCTTTTTCAGTTTCAGCAAGCAATATCATCGATTTAATCCCCCTTAATGCCTGTAAGCTTTGTTTGTCTTTAGCTTTCATGGCAGTCTTCATTTCTGCTTCAACTTTTTCTTTTAAGCTCATAATTTAAATTCTGTGTTTTTTAGAGATAATTAAAAAGTAACTTTGTTGAAAGAAGCAATTAACATTGCAATTTGATAATTCTTCTTTTGTTAAGCTCTTTGCCTAATTATACACAAATTTACCTAAATAAAAACTGAAACATGACCAGACTAAGCGTAAATATCAACAAAATTGCTACTCTTCGAAATGCAAGAGGTGGAAATAATCCAGATTTAATGCAAGTAGCCAAAGACTGTGAACGCTTTGGGGCTGAAGGTATAACTGTGCACCCAAGACCCGATGAAAGACATATTAGATATAATGATGTAATTAAGCTCAAAGAAATTGTAACTACAGAATTTAATATAGAGGGCAATCCTCAAGATAAATTTATGAATCTGGTTTTAATGGTAAAGCCCGAACAGGCCACATTAGTACCAGATGCGATTAATGCTATTACCTCAAATGCTGGCTGGGATACCATACAAAATGAAGCTTTTCTAACAGAAATAATTAAGGAGCTGAAAAACAATGGCATTAGATCTTCTATTTTTGTTGATCCAGTTCCAGAAATGATTGAGGGAGCAGCCAAGATTGGAACAGATAGAATAGAACTTTATACAGAGCCTTATGCTGCTCAATACCCATCTGACAAAGAGGAGGCTATTAAGTCTTATGTTGAAGCCGCTACATTGGCACACGAACTAGGTTTAGAGATTAATGCAGGTCACGATTTAAGTCTAGAAAACCTTAAATATTTCAGCGAAAATATTACAAACTTGGCTGAGGTATCAATTGGTCATGCACTTATTTGCGATGCCATTTACCTAGGATTAGAAAACACGATACAATTGTACAAAAGACAGTTAATTTAAGCATAAAACAAGGCAATGGGTTTGTGATAAAAGCGTTTTTCTTTCTTTATAAAAACTATTAAAAAGAATATTTTTTACTGGTTAAAGCTTTTTTAAAGAACTAACGAGTAAACCCATTGCTAACTTTTTATGTATCAGTATTTCAGGCTTTTATCAATTCCTGTACTATTTTTTTCATCTGGTGTTTTACTGGCAGTGGCTGTGTATTTTCTAAATACTTCCTACTCCGATTTTTCTGAAACAATTATTGCCATTTACCACCTACAGGATAAAGCTGAAATTTTCACTTCGCAATACCTCACAGAGTTCCGATACGAAATATTAAAGTTTACGCTAATAGCGCTTGCATTCTTTAGCCCTTTAGCAGGTTTATATACTTACCTCAACCTTGAACTTTTATATTTTTCTATTAAGCAGTTTATCTTATTTGTAAGGGGTTTATACCTTAATCTAAAATCGAGTTACACAAAACTTACTGCATCTCAAAAACTTTACTTTAAAGGCTATTTAATCTTCATTACAGCAGTTAGAATATTTCTGCTTTTTAGGTATCCAGTTCATATAGATGAAGCATTCTCTTATGTGTTTATGGTAAGTAAGGGGATGCTGGTTACACTTACCTATTACCCAGGTCCAAATAACCACATCGGTTATTTAATCTCTTGTGTTTTAGCAGATGTAATTTTCTCTGAGCCGATGTTAACCATGAGAATCCCGGTATTTCTCTTAAGTACTTTCACAAGCATTTTCCTTTTTGCTGTGATAAAGAAATACTTAAACTTTAATATCGCTTTGGTTGCTAGTTGCCTGTTTTCATTCTCTGAATATGGTTTGTTTTATTCGGTGCACGGAAGAGGTTACGAATTGATGCTTATCTGTTTTATAATAGCCAGCATCAGTTTGATCAAGATTATAAACATTGGCTCAAAGTATTATTTTATTGTTTTTATTGGAGCATCTGTTTTAGGTTTTTACACCATTCCAGTATTTCTTTATCCATTTGCTTCCATCATGGTTTTTGCATTGATTTACTCACTTGCAGAAAAGCAAACCAGAAAAGTTCGCTGGCTATTTACTACAGGCATGATTGTTTTTTTAGGCAGTTTATTGATGTATATGCCAGTTCTATTTGCAAGTGGTATAAATGCTTTAACAGGTAATAGATGGGTAAGTAAAATGAATTTTGATTTATTTCTAGATGAATTCCCTTTTTACCTTGCAGATACACCGGGAACATTTTACAGCCTAGATATTTATGGAACTTGGATTACACTACTCAACTTTTCATTTTGGCTAGTAGTAGCTCTTAAACCTACCCTTTTTGAAAAAGAGTTTAACGATATTAAAAAACTTAAATACACAGGTATCTTTCTAACTTGTCTTTATGTTTTACCTCCTATTTTCTTATTTATACAGCAGGTTTTACCAGGAGCTAGAATCTGGCTTTACCTGTCTTTGGCAGAATATATCAGTATTGTATGGGCAGTTAGTTTAGTTTATAAAAAGTATAGAAATTCAAAACCCGCTCACAAAACAGCAACATACAATCCAGAAGATAATCCCGAATCGTTGCCAGTTAACTATAAATCCTTTTCAAAATCTTCGACTCAACTAAAAGTGATATTGGTTTTGCTTATTGGCTATATATCTTTTATGACTTACTATACTGGATGGATTACTGTTAAGAGAGAACCCATTTATGAACAACAGGCTGCCTTAAACAAACAAATTATCGAAGATGATGCCCAAATCGTTTATGTAAATCAAGATTTGTATAATGTGTTTTTAAGATATGAAGCACTTAGAGCACATAAAAATATCTTTGTTGAAGCCAATAGACCAGAAGTAAGAGAATATTACGATTTTATCGTACTTAGACAAAATAGTGAGTTCCCTGAATCGCTGAATAAAAACCTGTATGAACTATTTTATACCGATGAGTTTGTAATAGCCTATAAAAGGATAAAAGACATCTCTGATGTTAAAGATTATTAGTGTATGTCATTAAATAATCTGTATCAGATTGCTCAATACTTTTTAAAACCACACTCGCTTTTTGATTCAGTACTGGAGCACTTATTCCATCTCCAAATAATGTTTTAGACTTAAAAATCTTGGCTTCATCCCATAAGCCTTCTTCAATAAAAGCATTTAAAAGCTGAGCTCCTCCTTCAATAATTACTGAGTGTAATTTTCTATTAAACAATTCTTGTGTTACCCCTTCTAAGAAACTTCCTTCAATAGCAACACCAAACTTTTTGTTATGATCTTGTACTGGGCTTATCCCTTTAGAATAAAATAAAATAGTATCTTGAGAGCCATCAAAAAACTTTAAAGTATCAGGTAAAACTAGATTTCTATCAATCACTACTCTTGTTGGGTTTCTTCCATCCCATTGCCTTACATTAAGCTGTGGATTATCTTTTAAAGCTGTATTTGTACCTACTAAAATAGCATCTTCTTCTGCTCTCCATTTATGCACCAAGGTTCTAGAAAATACTGAACTTATCCATTTAGAATCGTAGTTTTTTCTTGCTATAAAGCCATCAGCAGTTTCTGCCCATTTTAGAATAATGTAAGGTCTTTTTTTCTGAATAGCTGTAAAAAAGCGTTTGTTTAGCTCTGTAGCTTCAGCTTCTAAAATACCACAATGCACTTTTATACCTGCATCTTCTAGCTTTTTAATACCATTGCCCGCCACCAATGGATTAGGGTCTTTTACTGCTACAAAAACTTCGGGTATTTGATGTTTTATTATTAAGTCTGCACAAGGAGGTGTTTTACCATAATGGCTACAAGGTTCAAGTGTTACATATAATTGAGATTGGCTTAAAATAGATTTATCTCTTACTGAATTTATTGCATTTACTTCGGCATGTCCTTCACCATATTTTCGATGATAACCTTCACCTACTATTTTACCTTGGTGAACAACTACACAGCCTACCATCGGATTAGGACTCACATTACCTGCTCCTAATTTTGCTAGCTCTAGCGCTCTCTGCATGTACATTTGTGTTGCTTCCACAATATTTTGCTTATAGTTAAAAAACATTGTCTGTTCTAGATAGACAATCTGCCACATTCAGTAAAAAAAGAACCCGATTCTCATTTGAAAAACACTAGTATTTTTTAAACGATTTTAATATCTGGCAAAAATTTTACAATTTTCAGAAATGATTGGCAAAATTACTAGACAAAAAATTCATAATAAAATGAAAGACAACAGAAGAGAATTTATTAAAAGAGCAGGAAAATACACAGCAAGTGGAATCTTTCTTGGTTCTAGCTTGACCCTTCTAAATGCTTGTGGCGCAGGACAAGGAACTGCTAAAGAAGGTGCGGATGATGTGGAGACTAAATCAATAGCAACTACTCCTTTCTTTAAAATTTCATTAGCACAGTGGTCATTACATAATTCTTTTTTTAGTGGTAAACTGGATAATCTTGATTTTGCTGCAAAAGCTAAAAACGACTTCGGTATTGAAGCAGTAGAATATGTAAATCAGTTTTTTGCAGATAAAGCAAAAGATCAAGAATACCTTGCGGAAATGAAAAAAAGAGCTGCCGATCTTGGAGTAACTAATGTCTTGATTATGATCGATAGAGAAGGACATTTAGGAAGCACCAATGATGATGAAAGAAAACAAGCTGTAGAAAATCATTACAAATGGGTTGAAGCTGCAAAATTCTTAGGTTGCCATTCAATAAGAGTAAATGCTGCTGGTGAAGGTACTGCAGAAGAAGTTGCTGCTGCTGCAGTAGACGGTTTAGGTTCACTTGCAGAGTTTGCTAAAGATCATAACATCAACATTATTGTAGAAAACCATGGAGGTTATTCTTCTAATGGCCAGTGGTTAAGTGGAGTATTATCTCAAGTAAATATGGAGAATGCAGGTTCTCTACCAGATTTCGGGAACTTCTGTATTAAGAACGAAAGCCAAATGGTAGATGGAAAAGAAACTTGGGCTTGTGTTGAAGAATACGATCGTTACAAAGGCGTAAAAGAACTAATGCCATTTGCTAAAGGTGTGAGTGCTAAAACACATAATTTTAACGAAGCAGGTATTGAAGTAGAGACTGATTATAAAAAAATGCTTCAAATAGTGAAAGATGCTGGTTATACTGGATATGTTGGTGTTGAGTACGAAGGTCAAGTACTTTCTGAGGATGAGGGTATAAAAGCAACTAAGAAATTATTAGAAACTGTTGGAACAGAATTAAATGCAACTGC
The DNA here is from genome assembly GCA_002729595.1 of Thalassovita sp. Lineage (GTDB taxonomy): Bacteria > Bacteroidota > Bacteroidia > Cytophagales > Flammeovirgaceae > Chondrinema. Next base: position 6,484 of record PBYL01000384.1, read on the forward strand.
ATAAGTCAATAAAAAAAGAGGATTTGTCAAAATCCTCTTTTTAATTCTATATTATCTCTAAAGATGGTACTTACATTTCCTGCATCATCTTTAAATTTCACATAAATTACTTTATTTCCGTCTTCTTCTCCTTCTAGCTTCCAACCGTGAATTTCATTTCTATACACCTGCCAACGTGCTGATCTAAAATCTGGGAAATTACTAATTAACATATGAGAAGCACCTTCCGCACCAAACCTTAAGTGTACTTTTTTATTTATATCAGTAGTGATACCTGCACCTGCATCAATGTAAAATTCGCAATCTTGAGGTGGAGTTGTATCTAGTATAATATCATCTGTAAAAATACCAGATTCATTATTGGCCATGTCTTTAAATTTGATGTACACAGATTTTGTTGCATCACCATTTTCAAAAAACCATTCTGTAGTTGTCTTATAAGGTTGCCAAGTAGCATCTGCAAATTCTTTATCATTAGAAATAAGCATAGAATCTACTTCATTAGCAAAAATGCTCAAATCCACTTTACCATCTTGTCTGTAAGTGAATTTTTCACCATTATTAATTTCTACACTACAGTTAAATGGTTTTTGTGTATCAAATATAATTTTATCTTTTACTGTCTCTGAAACGTTGCCAGCTACATCTCTAAATTTTGCATAAACTGTATACTCACCATCTCCTCCTTTCTCTAACTCCCAGTCTAAAAGTTCATCTTCATAAAACTGCCATTTAAGTCCATAAAAGGCACCATTATTACTAACCATCATATATTTTGCTCCCTCTGCATTAATCTTTAAATCAACTATATGAGATTTTTTATTTGAGACTTTATTTGGAATATCTATAGAAACTGAAGCATTTGCAGGTGGGGTTGCATCGACTAAAATATTATCGCTAACAGGGCCAATTTCATTGTTATCTTTATCTAAAAACTTGGCATAGACAAACTGCTCTCCATCTTCATGAAAAAGCTCCCAATGTACCCGTGGTTCAAAAGCTGTCCAATGTGCTCCTGTAAAATCTTTGTAATTACTTACCATCATTTTTACAGCATTTTCGCACTCCAACTGAATGTCTAGGGTATAGCTTTGAGCATATTTATTCCCCTTATCTATCAAGACAGAAGCAGTCGGCAGCTGAGCAAAACATACATTAAAACAGCACGATAGCAATAATCCGATAAACAGATGTTTAAACATTTTTTTTAAAGTTAGTTTGCTTAAATAATTCGAAATCGAAGTTTGTATGAAAATTCCTTTTTTGAAATTTTTTCATCCTTTCAACTTTAACACCTATTAAATATTGTCTCGAATTAATGACGTAAAAGGTTATTTGCCTTTTCAAATAATTAGAAGCTACATGTAAGCGTTATCCTAATTTGATTTTAAAAAGGTGGTATTTTTTTAATAATCAAGAAAACTAAGCGTATAAATAAAGATAATTCTGTCTTAGATATCTATAAAAAAATATACATCGAACACTCAAAATATAACATTTCAGTAGCATTATGAAAAAGCTCTTTCTTTTCATTTTTCTCTTATCTCTTTACATAAGTCCTGTATTAAGAGCACAAATTAGCGCTGGTGTTACCTACGACATTTCTCAATTATCTCAGGAACCAATAACTATTGTGCAGGAACCTGTGGTGTCAGATTTCAGAGAAGCTGGTGATACTTCCTTTACAGTTTATAAAAATTGTAGCGTGCCTTTTGCCACTTATTTTGTAAATGGAGCACAATACGACAATATATTTAACCCTAACCCAACAGGTCTGTACTTGAATAATCAGCATTTCGTGTACTACTGCGGTATCGAAATGTCTATTAGACAGAACTTTAGTAATATTTTACAGGTAAAAGAATTCTCTTATTTGAGTAATTCTTATCTCATGATTATCAACTTTAGAGAAGACTGTATGGGAGATGGTTGTAAGTATAGATGCTATAATTTATTCGATATTACCATTCCAGAAAAAATCATACAGGTATCTTTCTCATCTGTATTTGAAGGAACAGAAACATTTGGAGAATTTAATAGTGATGGTGTAATTGACTTTTTGCGTGTGGCTCCAAAACCTGATAAAGATGGTAATGAAGACGGTTTTGAGAATTATCTTTTAACAGCTTATACAATCCCGAGAAAAACTGCTAAACAGCTTACTACAAAAGAAGGACAAGCCTATTACCTATATGTAAAAGGTGATCAAGAAGCTCGCAAATTTCAGGTTTTACAGGCAGATTGGTTCTTTACCATGAAAGACACCAGCGGTAGTGTAGCACCTAAAAAATCTTACTTTGCTCCTTACATTTCTTTTGACCCACTATATAAATATTTATATAGTCCAGAAGGTATAAGAATAGAGAAAAACAGATGGTCTGTATTTGTGGAAGAATTTGGTGACTTACAAGCTGCTCAGGATTTCTGCACAAAAATTCGTGCAAAGAAATTAGGCGAACCTTATATCATGATAGACCAATACAGCAATGATATTAAATTTCAAGCTTTTGTGGGTAACTCCGTAACTAAACAAATGGCTGAAACATATTTAAGAAACCTCAATGAAAAAGGCTATCGAGGAAAGCTTAGAGATTTAAGAAAAGATTATTAAAGGCAATAAGAATAATTTTCTAGAATACTCTTGTAAAAAGTTTAATAAGACTTTTGGCAAGAGTGTTTTTATTCTCAATAAATTCTATTTACAGCGTTGTAATGAAGATTGTAAATAACTGTAAATAAAAAATATTTCGAACCAGCTAGATAAACTGGCAAAAAACGTTTCATTAAAATATATAAATAATGAAGTATTTCATAAGCTATTGGTTGTTATTGTGCTTAAATATAGCACTGGTGAATGCCCAGAGCGACCCTTATACAACTGCGCAAAACCTTATACAAAATAATAGATTTGAAGAAGCTATTATTTTACTTGATGAGGCACTTAATAAATCTCCTAATAACCCTGAAATATTTTTTACTAAGGCAAACTGTTACATTAACCTTGGTAAATTTAAAGAGGCAACTGAAATACTAGAAAAGTCTGTAGAGATTAAAAAAGATTTCACTAAATCTTACGAGATGTTAGGTGATCTTTATACTCAGTTTAGAATGGCAGATAAAGCTGTTGCAAACTATGAGTTAGCTTACGAAACAGATGCTAATCCAGAAAACCGCCTTAAATACAAAATGGATATTATCAATATCCTCAATATTGTAAAACAGCAACAAGATATTTTACCTCATATTGAAGAAGCAAAAAAACTATCTGGCGATAACTTCGACTTACAGTTTTTAGAAGCTGAATACTACAATTACATTGGCGATTTTAATAAAGCAAAAGAACTTCTTGATAAGTTAATTCCTTCTGTACCTAATGTTCCAGGTAATGAGAAGTATTTTTATGAGGCAGGTTATGCATACCATCATCTAGAACAATTTAAAAAAGCAGATGAGTTTTTTGCTAAGATTACTGATGGTGAATATAAACCAAAGCTTTTCCAATTTTCAGCTGACTACTATTTTAACCTTGCTGAAACTTACTATCATGTTTATGAATATCATGAAAGTGAAAAGCACCTGAATACACTTTTAAAGATTGACCCGGCATATACAAATGCGTTTGATTTACAAGCAAAATTAACTGCTGTAAAAACCAATAAGTCTGAAATGATAAAAGTAATGGAAGCCGCTATTGAAGCGATCGAGAAAGATGGAAATAGCGCTCCTCTTGAAAAAATATATGAATTGGCTATTCTTGAATACCAGAATGGACAATATGAATATGCAATTGAAAGCTGTAATAAAATCTTAAATATTAATCCTGCTGAGTACTCAGTAATTTTCTTAAAAGGAGCTTGCGAAAACCAACTTAAGCAAAGTGGAGAGGCATCTGCTACTTTAGAAAGAGCTGTTAAAAACCCTAAGTTACCTGCTGAGATTAAAGCAAAATATTATTTCTTGTTAGGTTTAATCTACAAAAAAGCAGAAGAATTAGATCAGGCAGAAGAGTCGTTTAAAAATTCAATGAAAGGATTTTTTAAAGCTTCAAGTATTCATGAACTAGAGATGGTTTTTAAACAAAAACAAAAACTATCTGCAAAAAAATAAGAAATACTTATCGTTCAATTAGATATAAAAAGGAGCTTTAAAAAGCTCCTTTTTTTGTTTATTAACAGATTTTCCCACCAATAACCTTTAATTTTTTACCGCTTATATTCATCATAAGCCTATGATCTCTCTTATCTTAAAATTTATAATAAAAGGGTGAAATCAACCTATTTATATTATTAAATTTGAGTAGCGCATATCTCTTATACCATTTCTTACTTCCACAAATTTTAATAAATAATTAAAAGCTAAATTAATATGCTGCTCAGTTATTTAAAGACCGCTCTCAGAATGCTAATCCAACAAAAGTGGTTTACAATTATCCATATTACAGGTCTTACAATTGGAATTGCCTGCTCTCTGTTGGTAACTATTTATATCTCTCATGAGATTACTTATGAAAATTTCAACAAAGATGCTGATAGAATTTACCGAATTAATTATGACGATCCCGACAGGAAAATTGCCATAACTCCTAATATGGTCGGTCCTACTGCTCAGTCTGAATTGGCAGCAGTAGAGTTACAAACTCGCTTAATGGTTTCTGGCAAAACCTTTTTCACTTTTAATGATGAAAGCTTCGAAGAGAGATTCACCTACAGCGATTCTACATTTTTTGACATGTTTACGCTCAACCTTCTATTGGGTGACCCTCATACTTCTTTGAATGAGCCAAATGAATTGATCTTAACTGAATCTATTGCAAAAAAATACTTTGGAGAAGATTGGAAAAATAAAGAAGTTGTAGGTCAAGTGCTGATGATTGATGATGATGTTCCTTATAAGGTAACTGGTGTAATGCAAGATTTGCCAAGTAACACCGATTTTTCCTTTAAAATTTTAGCTTCTTTTAAATCATTAGAATGGGCACAAGAAGAAGAATGGGGAAATGCCAACTATTATAGTTACATCAAACTTGTTCCTAATGCAAATGCAATAGAAACTGAACAAGATATGTTAAAGCTATTTGCTGCAAAACAAAACTATACAGTAGATGAATTACCCAGAAAACCATTCCTACAACCACTCTTAGATATTCATACTTACGGAGATTTGTATTACGACTATTCTAGCATTACAGACAAAGACTACTTAATAATATTTGGTGCTATAGCATTTTTAATACTTTCAATAGCCTGTATTAACTACATCAATCTGGCAACTGCAAAAGCTGTAGAAAGAGCCAGAGAAATTGGTGTTAGAAAAGTGATGGGAGCTAATAGAGGTCAATTACTTTTTCAATTTTTGGGTGAGGCTTTCATTATTACAATTTCAGCGTTTATGCTCGCACTTTTCATAAGTTCAAATTTACTCACTTATTTAAATGACCTTACAAACAGAAGTTTAAGTTTTGAATCATTTTTCACGCTTGAAAACACTTTATATGTAATTGTTGGGGTTTTATTTATCACGTTCGCAGCAGGTGCCTATCCAGCACTGGTACTTACTAAATTCCAACCAGTTAAAGTATTAAAAAAGAATTTTAAATCTTCTCAAAGCGGAGTTCTATTAAGAAAGATTCTAGTAGTTTTTCAATATACAGCATCCATATTACTACTAACAGGAACGCTTACTGTAAAAGAACAAATTGATTATATACATAATAAAGATACAGGGTTTGAAAAACAGGTTTTTGTATTAGGTTATGATAAAAACCTAATGGGAAATCAATCAGGTATTCGCAATAAGCTGATGGAAATCCCTGGCGTAAATAAAGTTTCTTTTAGCTCCAACAATCCCGCAAGTATTGGTTCTGTCTGGAATATGGGAAATTCAAATGTCGAAGATGTAGCTGTATCACTTGTTTCCACTGATGAATATTATCTAAACACATGTAAGATTCAACTAATCAGTGGCAGAGATTTTAATAAAAACACCCCACCTTTTATAAATCGTGAAGATGAAAATGATGAACGATTAAATGAGTTTATACTTAATCAAAGTGGTGTAAAAGTACTTGGACTCACCGAAGAAAATGCTGTTGGGCAAATTATTGAAGTTTCTGAAAGAAGGGGCGAGGTGATTGGAATAGTAAAAAACTTCCACTTCGAATCTCTACATAATGCCATAGAACCACTTGTTATCACCTATGATAAAGGCAGAGTCTGGGACATTTTGGTTAATATGGATGAGAAGTACATTCAAGAAAACATCTCTAGAATCGAAGGAATTATTAAAGAGATTGCTCCCTCCTATCCTTTCGACTATTATTTTGTGAGCGATTCTTATAACCGAGAATATAAAGCAGAAGAAAGATTAGGTACCATTTCTAGCATCCTTTCTTTCATTGCTATTATTATTGCTTGCTTAGGCTTACTAGGCTTAACTTCTTTTACAACAGTTCAAAAAGCAAAAGAGATAAGTATAAGAAAAGTACTTGGTGCATCTATAGACAAAATAATATTCTTACTGTCTAAAGACTTTATAATACTACTATCGATCTCATGCTTAATTGCTTTACCGATCTCGTGGTATATGTCTCAAAACTGGCTGAGTAATTTTATATTCAGAATTGATATAACTCTGTGGTTAGCGCTATTACCAATCTGTATAATCACCTTTATCACTATTGGTACTATTAGCATCCAACTTATTAAATCTGCTAGAGCTAATCCTGTTGATGCATTAAGGAAAGAATAAAAACAACAAAGGAGCTTTAAATAGCTCCTTTTCATTTAAATATTAGTAAGTAACCCAATTAATATAAAGCCATGTCAAATCGCCTTCTATACTTTTTGGTTACTTCATGTTGAGTTCCTAAATATTGAAAAATTGCCACACAAGCTTCTCTTGCTATTTCATTGTGGTATGCTTTGTTGATCATCACAACTTGAATAAATTTTTCAACAGCTTCTGAAAAGTTTTGGCTTATCAAAGCATCTAATCCTTCAACAAAAACTGGCTTAATCGGAGCTTCTGGTAAAGCTTCTTTTTCCTTTGATAAAACAAGAATGTTTAAAAGGTTTTTTAATGATAATGCTTCATTGATTAACGCTGCATCCTTCTCTGCTACAGTCAGGTACTCCAAAGCCTTTTCTTGATTTGTAAAAAGCATCAATTTAGCCATATAGAGAGAGGCTAAAGGATGTTCTGGCTCTTTATCTAAAACTATATTGAGTCTAGCTTCTGCTTGTGAACTATCTCCTTGATCAATTAAGATGGCGATTTCCTTCAACTCCAAATCTAGTTCATCTGGAATGTATTTATTCAGCCATTCTTTGATCTGAGGTTCTGGAAGCGCACCGGAGAATTCGGCTATAACTTCTCCATTAACAAACATCTTTACAGCGGGTATTCCTCTCACGTTAAAAGAACCTGCAAGGTCCTGATGTTCGTCTACATTAATTTTCACAAGCTTCCATTTGCTTGCTGCCTCAAGTGCCAATTTTTCAATTACTGGCCCTAAAACCTGACATGGACCGCACCAAGGGGCCCAAAAGTCTACAACTACAGGTTGATTGCCGCTTTCCTGTATTACATCTTTCTGAAAATCAGCAACTTCTAAATCCATTTTAAAATTGATTTTTATGATATTTGATTACAGAAAACAGGATAATTCCTGCTGCTACATTTTAGACTTTATCTTCTTTGAAAGATTTTTAAGTAAGATTTTGATGTTTCTGTCTTTCTTTTCTTTGCTGTTAAATTTCACAGAATTATTACAGTAATCTGCAATATAATTCATATGAGATTGAATCTCTTGAGTTTTCATGAGTGCTCCATTTAATAAAAAATAATTCGATAATATTTCTAGATATCTAACCCTCGCTGCTAAAAAATACTTCTTTCGTATGACATCAGGATTGATGTAGTTTTTTGGTGTGCTTGGTATTAAATAATGCTAAAACTTCTATTTTAGTTCAATATAACGATATTTATTCCTCAAAAAATGAAAAACGCTATTAATTTTTTGTTATCTCATTAAAAACCAATTGTTATTTTAAAGCCTCAAATAATATTTCTGCAGGGTGTTTTGCTAATCTTTTGGTACCATCTTTTATCTGATGTCTACAACTTGTTCCGGCCGCAGCGATAATTACTTCTTCTGGTTGCTTTCTCACAGTTGGGAATAAAACCAACTCTCCTACTTTCATAGAAAGCTCGTAGTGTTCTTTCTCATAACCAAAAGAACCTGCCATTCCACAGCATCCCGAAGGAATCATATGCACCTGATAGTTCTCAGGTAAAGAGAGCATTTTTTTGGTTGGTACTAAAGAAGATAATGCCTTTTGATGGCAATGCCCATGCACTTTCAACAACTTCTCATCAGTTTTAAAAGCATCTTTAGTAATCTCTCCTTTATCAATTTCACTAGCAAAAAACTCTTCGAAGGTAAGACAGTTCTCTCCAAGTTTTTTTGCATCTTCTATCATGTATTCATGGACTAGCTCAGGATATTCGTCTCTAAAAGTAAGAATTGCAGAAGGTTCTAAACCGATCAAAGGAGTCTCTTTTGTAATTAAATCCTTCAATAAATCTACATTTCTAATTGCTAATTCTTTCGCTTCTAATAGAATACCTTTAGAAAGGAAAGTTCTGCCACTTTCTAAATGAGTCGGAATAATCACTTCATAACCAAGCTTTTCTAGCAACTGTATGGCCTTTTGCCCAATTGGGACATCATTAAAGTTGGTAAACTCATCGCAGAAGAAATAAACTTTCTTTTTGCTGTCTGTTACCGATTTATTTCTCTTCTTAAACCATTTTTTCAATGTGGTTTTATGAAGTAAAGGAATTGATCTTTCTGGTGCAAAACCTGTAATACTTTTAGCAATTTTACTAGTTACAGGATTACTAAAAGTGAAATTATATAAACCCGGAGTAACCGCAGCTAAACTATTTAAAGCAGTAAAATTACTTATGAGTTTAGACCTCAAACTCACTCCATTTTCTTTATAATATTGATGTAAAAACTCAGCCTTCAATTTACCCATATCTACATTCGAAGGGCACTCAGACTTACATCCTTTGCAAGACAGGCACAAATCCATTACTTCGTGGATTTCTTTATGATCGAAAGGGTTCGCTTTATCAGATTGAGTTAAATACTCACGCAAAATATTAGCACGTGCACGAGTTGTATCTTTTTCGTTTCTGGTTGCCATATAACTTGGGCACATTGTACCACCTGTTATTTCAGACTTTCTACAGTCACCAGAACCATTACACAACTCTGCGGCTCTTAATACACCTTGCACTTCATCAAACCTGAAAACGGTATCAAAATCTGGTGTGGCTTGTCCGGGAGCATATCTGAGTGAGGTGTTCATAGATGGTGTATCTACAATTTTACCCGGATTAAAGATGTTTTCTGGATCCCAAGTTCTCTTAACTTTTTCGATGAGTTTATAGCTTTTCTCACCTACCATGTATTTGATAAACTCACCTCTCAATCTACCATCACCATGCTCACCACTTAGAGAACCTCTATATTTCTTTACCAATTTGGCAATTTCTTCAGCAATGGTTCTAAAAAGCTTATTGCCCTCTTCAGTTTTAAGATTTAGAATCGGACGTAAGTGCAACTCACCTGTTCCAGCATGCGCATAATGCACACAGAACAAACCATACTGCTTTAATACTTCATTAAAATCGGCAATGTAAGCTGGCAAATCGTGTACATCAACCGCAGTATCTTCAATAACAGGAGCAGGTTTAGCATCACCCGGAATATTAGAAAGTAAGCCAAGTCCAGCTTTTCTAAGATTCCAAACTTTCTTAATGTCTGGCCCTAATACTACTGGAAAATGATAACCTAATTTTGCTTTGTTCATCTCACTAATCACACTCGCTACATCAGCTTCTAGTTGTGCTTCATCATCTCTAGAAAGCTCTACAACCAGAATCGCCCCAGGATCACCCTGTACAAAAAAGCGGTTTTGCCTATGCTCAATATTCGCTTTAGTACATTCTAAAATGTAATGATCCATCAACTCACAAGCACTTGGGTTAAAATCCAAAGCAAGAATGTTCGCTCTTAAAGCTTCATCTATAGTATTGAAGTGCCCACAAACTAATGCCTTATGTTTTGGTGGAGTTGGATCAACATGGATTTTAATCTCAGTAATAAAAATCAGTGTCCCTTCTGAGCCAGCTATTAGCTTACAAAAATTAAACTCGTCTTTACCTTCTGTAAATGGAGCAGTTTCTAACAACAAGTCTAGTGCATAACCAGTGTTTCTTCTCGGAATGTCTGGCTTAGGAAAAGACGCTCTAATCTCTACCTGATTACTTTTATCTGATAAAGTTTCTTGAATACTTTTATATATCTCCTGTTCTAGTGGAGAAACTACATTTTTACCAGCACATTTATCTTCAAATTCTTGGAGCGATAAAGTTTTAAACTCAACCTCAGCGCCATCACTCAAATATCCTTTTACAGAAATAAGATGCTCTCTAGTACTGCCATAAATAATAGAATTTGAACCACAAGAGTTGTTTCCCACCATACCGCCAATCATAGCGCGGTTTGCGGTAGATGTCTCAGGACCAAAAAACAAATCGTATTGCGCTAAATGATAATTCAACTCATCTCTTACTACACCCGACTCTAACCTTACCCAACTTTCCTCTTTATTTACCTCTAAGATGGAAGTGAATTTTCTAGAAACATCTACCACAATTCCTTTCCCCACAACCTGTCCTGCTAATGAAGTTCCGGCAGTTCTTGGGATGAGCGAAGTATTATTCTTTCTGGCAAACTCAATTAAAGTTTTTATATCTTCTTTTACTTTTGGTATAGCAACCGCAAGTGGAAATTCGCGATAAGCGGAGGCATCTGTTGCATACAAAGTACGCATTGTATCATCGTAATACAGTTCTCCTTTTAATTGGCTTTCTAGCTCCTGTAATGTGTTGGTCATAGTTGTATATTGAAAAAACAGACCTAAAATTAAATCGAAATGCTTTAATGAGAAAGAGGAATGGAAATTATTAGTATAATGCTAAAAAATCCTTATTTGAATCAGGATTAAACTTTTCTAATTAGGCAGTGCTTTACTTTGTTGATTTCTTTTCTTCTTTTTCTGGTACTGGATCATAACCACTTCCTCCCCAAGGATGACACGAAGAAATTCTTTTCACCGATAAAACAAAACCTCGCCAAGGACCATGCTTTTGAAAAGCTTCTACAGCATACTGGCTACAAGTTGGATTATATCTACACGCGGCAGGAAACATAGGAGATATTGCATACTGATAAAATCTCACCAAGCCAATTAGAAAAGAGTTAATTAATTTTCTCAACGCTGTTAATTTCAGGTTTTATAAGAAGTTTGATTAAAGTGATTTTATTAAACTGAAAACAAAACTTAAGCTGACATCAGTCTAAAAATTACTTTGTAAATTTAACCCTTATGAATGGTTTACAGTTCTTTTTAGGCTTATTTCTCTTTGTGATTATTCCACAGGTTAAGCTTTTAGCTCCGAATAACGGATATGAAGCAGGAAAACATGCTATTTATATTAGTGTATGTGAGTTGGAATATCAGCCAGAATCAATACAGATTAAGATAAAAACCTTTACAAACGATTTGGAAGATGCTATTCACAACCAAACTGGTGAAGCGGTAAGTATAGATGGAAATCTAGAAAGCTCCAAAGTGAATAACATGATTTCGGAATATCTTTTAAGCCATGTAAACTTTGTCGCTGATGCAAAGAAACTTGAGCTGCAATTTAAGAAAAGAGTAAAAGAGAGTGATGCTACTTGGGCTTACTTTGAAGTGAAAAATGCTAAGGACTTTAAAGAATTAGAAGTCAATAATGATCTATTTCTAGAACTTTTTGAAACACAACTTAATGTGGTAAGTGTTTCTTATAACTCGGAAAAAAAATTCCTTCGCCTTGATAAAAACAAAACGAAGGATATATTAAAATTCTAATTAGCTTATTGCTTGTTACCCTGCATCATATCAATAATTGCAGTAGTCATTACTTTTACACCTGTTCTAATTGTTTTATCAGGTTGCGGATAGTAATAAGGAGAATGCAAACCTGGTAAATCTGCACCTTTATCTTCAAATGAAGCGATTCTTTCTGGAGTAACTGTTCCTAACCACATTAAAACAGTAGGTACATCTTCTTTTGTTCTACCATATCTAGAAAAGTCTTCACCCAGCATTAATGGCGCTGAATCAACTACATTGTCTTCACCAATAGCATCACTAGAAGAAGCAATCATTCTATCTACTAAAACAGGGTCATTATAGTTAGAAGGAGTATAACTTTCTGAAACTTTAACTTCAGGAAACATATCTTCTGATAAACCAGCAGCGATAGCTTGCCCCTTGCAAATTCTTTTAATACCAGCTACTAATTGATCTTTTGCTTTATCTGTGTAAGAACGTAAGGTGATTTGTAACTTTACTTCATCAGGAATGATATTGTGTTTTGTTCCACCTTGTATTGCACCAACTGTTAGCACAGCCGGATCAGTCGGGTCGATTGTTCTGCTCACAACTGTTTGTAAATCCATCACAATAAGAGAGGCTAAAACAACAGGGTCAATAGATTTGTGAGGAGCAGCTCCATGGGCACCAACACCTTTTACGGTAATATCTACAGATTCCACATTTGCCATGGTATAACCTTTACCAAAGCCTACAGTTCCTGAAAGTAAATTTGGGCTACAGTGTAAACCAATTCCGTAATCTGGCACTCCAAATTTTTCATACAAACCAGCATCAAGCATGAGTTTAGCTCCTTTACCTATCTCCTCAGCAGGTTGCCCGATAAAAATCACTTTACCCTTCCACTCATTAGATAATTCTTTTAGTGCTCTAGCAGTACCTAACCAAGTAGTCATGTGCATATCATGTCCACAAGCATGCATAGTGCTTACCATTGTGCCAGTGTTATCTCCATTATCCATCTGCATAGAACTAGCATAAGCCAACTCTGTTTTTTCTTTTACAGGTAGCGCATCCATATCTGTTCTGTAAAGTATTGTTGGGCCTTTACCATTTTCCAAAACTCCCACTATACCATAACCGCCAAAATTCTCAGTTACTTCAAAACCAATTTGTCTTAGCTCTTCTGCTAGTTTTTTTGAAGTCTCTTTTTCAAATAGGGAGATTTCAGGGTTTTGATGGATATGCTTATAGAACTCATTCAGGTAGTCGTAATCTTTCTCAATAATTGCATCTAATTTCTCCTTTAGAGGCAATTTAATGAATGACAGACTTAATACTCCCAGCGAGAGTATTGCTGTAACTAGTTGTAACTTTTTCATTATTGCAGTTTTAATTTAGTTTTTTCTAAAAGTAAAAAATCATTTGCTTGATTTAAAAAACTGCAAAAAAAATCCCCAGCAAAAATCTGCCGGGGATCACATTTGTCATTGGTTAATCGGGTCGTTATTCTTCAGATTCTTCAATAGCTACCAAACCTTGAGGATTGGCTTTTAAAACAGCTATATCAACGCCTTGTCTGCTGTCACCTTTAGTAAGTCCTACTAAAATAAAACTTCCGTCGGCGGTTTCAGCTATATCAAATGCTCTTTGTTCGTTTTTACCACCATTAGCTCTTTCCCAAATTTTCTCACCTTTGTCGTCAAACTTTACTAAGTAAACATCAAATCCTTTATCGCTAACAGCTTGTGCTTCTTTATCCCACACTTCTTGAAAACCAGAAGCTACATAATTACCATCTTTGGTTGCTACTAAGCTAAATGCTTCTTCTGCCGCTAAACCGCCAAATGGCTTATTCCAGATTTCTTTTCCTTCGCTATCTGTTTTAATAACCCAAAAATCTTGGCTAGCAAAAGCAAAAGAATAAGTTGAACCTGCAATTATAAATCCACCATCTTTGGCTTGGATAACCGCATTGGCTGTTTCATTATCTCCACCACCAAAAGTAGTATCCCATACTTCGTTTCCTTCTTTATCTATTTTAACTAACCAGATATCCCACTTACCTTTTCCTTTAGATTCCGTGTTACCAACAATTACATAACCATCATCAGTTTTAATAACATCGGTACCTTCTTCACTACCACTTCCACCGTAGTATCTCTCCCATTGCTTATCACCGTTTTCAGAAATTTTAATAGCAGTGATTTCAAGCGATCCATTTACAAAAGAATTTCCTACAAGCAAATAACCACCAGAATGAGCTTCAACTACTGCATTGGCCTCATCTATTGTAACATTAGATCCGTATGTTTTTTTCCAAATCTCGTTGCCAGACTGATCTA
>PBYL01000385.1 GCA_002729595.1 Thalassovita sp.
TAAAGGAGATCAATTTAATTTAGAAGCTCAGATTAAGAGTTTAGAATTAGCAGAAGTGCAGGCCATCAATCAATTAGAAAATGATAAATCTTTATTGGCTCAAACGCTTATGCTTGATCCGATGACTACTATTGAGGTAGTTACTCCAGACCAAACAGTAGAAAGCTTTTTAGTTGAAGAATTTGATTTAAGTGAATTATATACTACTGCAATGCAAAACAGACCAGATTTTAAACAATTCAAATCTTTGAAAGAAACTGGTGATTACGCAGTAGCTGTGGCAAGAGCTGATTATTATCCAACATTAACAGCATTCTTCGATTATGGCTCTTATTATAACAATACTGCAGAAGATGCTTTGTATGATACAGATGGAGAATTAATAGGATATGAAAAAGTTAGTTTTCAAGAACAGATACGAGAGAGAAATCCTCAAACTGTTATTGGTCTTCAACTCTCAATCCCAATTTTTAGCAGGTTTAATACAAAAACAAGTGTAGTTACTGCCAAAATTCAAAGAGATAATGCTCAATTAAATATTGAGAATCTGGAAAGAACTATTTTTCTAGATGTGCAGACTGCTTTGCAAAACTACGATGCAGCACTTGCAAGTTACGAAGCAGCTTCTTCTCAATATGATGCAGCAAAAATATCGATGGATACCCAAACGGAAAGATATACTGTGGGACTTGGTAATATCATAGATTTAACTACTTCATCCAATACTTTCGTTCAGGCATCAGTCGATAAGGCTAATGCATCTTATACATTGCTTTTCCAAAAAATAATACTCGATTACCAAACAGGAGTGCTTAATGCAGAGAATATATCATTAAACTAAAAATAAAATAAACACAAAATAAAAAAGGCTGTCTTTAAGACAGCCTTTTTACTTGGATATATTCTTAGTGTTTTATTCTCCGTGCATCCAGGCTTTCTTAGTTAGTAATTCCTCTTCAGTCTCTCTCATATCAGGATCCTCAATACAACAATCTACAGGACATACTGCTGCACACTGAGGCTCTTCATGAAAGCCCATACACTCTGTACATTTATCGGAAACAATATAGTAAAATTCATCAGATACAGGTTCCATTTCATCTTCGCCAGATAGAACTGTACCGTCTTCCAATTCAACTTCAGTTAAATTGGTACCACCACCCCAAGTCCATTCAACGCCACCTTCGTAGATCGCAGTGTTAGGGCATTCCGGCTCACATGCACCGCAATTGATGCATTCGTCAGTTATCATTATTGCCATAATTAACTTGATTTATGTTCCGTTAAAATATTTTCAACTTTCTACAAAGTTAATTGCCAATATTGTTAGGAACAAATTGATAAAAGCTTATTATTTTCATTAATTCTAACAAAGTTTACAAATTAATCATTCCTTCATATAGAAAGCCTCTTTCATTTCTCAATTAAGCATTCAAATTGTAGCTTTGCAGGCTACAAATAGAATTTAGAATGGAAATAATTGGATTAGAGGATAGAATTAAAGCATTTGTACTCTTGGGCAAAGAGATTGACGAATTGTTAAAAAATAAGGATGAAAATGAGTTTCAGGAGATATGCTTTAGAGCTTTTAACCAAAATACCTGGTTTACTAAAGAAAGTGTAGAGTATGCTTTTACAGGAATCAGAAATTATTTGCATGAGGCTGAATTAAAAAGTTGGGTAAATAACTATCAGTTTTCTGAAGAGGCTCCTAAAACTATTGGAACCGTAATGGCAGGAAATATTCCAATGGTTGGCTTCCACGATCTTATGGCGATTCTTATCTCTGGCAATAAAATTAAAGCGAAACTCAGCAGCCTAGATCAGTATTTAATTAAATTTTTAGCATCAAAGCTCATCAATATAGATAGCAGGTTTGAAGCGTATATTGAGTTTTCTGAAATGCTTAAAAATGTAGATGCTTTAATTGCTACAGGTTCTGATAACTCAGCCAGATACTTTGAGTATTATTTTAGAAAAGTACCTCACATAATTAGAAGAAATAGAACAAGCTGTGCTGTATTAAAGGGAGATGAGTCTAAAGAAGATTTAAATGCACTAGCTTCTGATATTACCACTTACTTTGGTTTAGGTTGTAGAAATGTTTCTAAATTATTTGTGCCAGAAAATTATTCGTTTAACGAATTGCTTTCTGTTTTAGAAGACAATGGTAAGCTAATTTGCCAAAACCATAAGTATGCAAATAATTATGATTACAATAAATCTATATACTTAGTAAATAAAGTACCTCACTTAGATAATGGGTATATGATTTTTAGAGAAGATGCATCAATGTTTTCTCCGATCTCAGTTATCCATTTTGAATATTATAGAGATGTAGCATCTCTCGAAGAAAGAATTAAAAGGGAAGTAGAAAATATTCAGTGTGTGGTTTCAGCAAAAGGTTATTTTAAAAATAGTATTCCTTTTGGAGATGCTCAATTGCCAAGTGTAAGCGATTATGCAGATGGGGTAGATACTTTAGAATTTCTTCAAAAAATATAATAGTATCCAATTAATATGTGCTGCACATATTATTAATTGCGAAAAAGAAAAGATTTAAAAAAAAGCCGCTTAAGCGGCTTTTTAATTTATTTCTTCTTAGTAGTTGTTGTCTTTCTTTTTCTTGTAGTTCTTTTTGGCTT
This sequence comes from Thalassovita sp., assembly GCA_002729595.1. Taxonomy (GTDB): domain Bacteria; phylum Bacteroidota; class Bacteroidia; order Cytophagales; family Flammeovirgaceae; genus Chondrinema. The sequence goes on from PBYL01000385.1 coordinate 2,646, forward strand.
TTCTTCTTCAATTACAACTTCTACGTCTGCCAAAATTCTACCGCAGTGCTCACAAACAATAAGTTTTTTTCTTTCTTTAATGTCTGCTTGACGCTGAGGAGGAACGATATTAAAGCAACCACCGCAAGCATTTCTTTTTACACTTACTACTGCTAAACCGTTATTAGCGTTGCCTCTTATTTTCTCATAAGATTTAGCTAATCTTTCGTCTAGGTTTTTAAGTGCTTTCTCTCTGTCTTTAAGCAGTTTGTCTTCTTCTGCTTCGTTTTCAGAGATAATTTGAGTCAGCTCAGTTTTCTTGGTTGCAAGGTCTTTTTGCCTTTCATTAAGCGTATACTCAGTTTCGCCAATTCTACTCTTAACTACCTCAATCTTTTCTTTGGATTCTTTTATTTTCTTGTCAAGAATCTGCTTTTCAAGATCCTGAAGCTCAATTTCTTTGGTGATAGCATCATATTCGCGGTTATTGCGAACATTCATCTGTTGTTGCTCATATTTCTCAATGAGTTTCTCAGAATCTTTTATCCCCGTTTTGTTACCCTTAATAGCTTCATCTAACTCACTGATTTCGTTAGAAAATTTTTGGATTCTAGTCTCGTATCCAGCTATTTCGTCTTCAAGGTCTTGAACTTCTTCAGGGAGGTCACCGCGGATTTTTTTTATTTCGTCGAGTTTTGAATCGATTGTCTGTAACTTGATAAGTAAATCAAGTCTATTAGATACAGAGTTTTCCATATATTTTTTTAAACAGGTGTTTGTGGTATAGAAACCCTTTTAAGAACAAAAATGCCCATTTAAATGGGCGTCTGATAAATCGAGTGCAATTTTAGTAATTCTATTTTTAAAAATAGGCATTTCGACCAATTATTTTCTATATTATAGGTAATATACCGGATTTGTGTTTCTTTCTGTTACTAAAATACTATTATGCTGAAATTTTTCACTTAACCAACCGGCTAAAAGATCCTTAGTATATTGCTCACTTTCATAATGTCCAATGTCTGCAATAATAATTTTGTTATCAGCATCAAAAAATTGATGGTACTTATAATCTGCAGTTATAAAGATATCTGCCTTTGCACTTACGGCATGATTTAGTAAAAATGAACCTGCACCTCCGCAAACAGCTACCTTTTTAATAGGTTTTTCTAATATAGCTGTGTGTCGAATGCTTTTACAATTCATTCTTTCTTTTACAAAATATAAAAAATCTAAAGCTGGCATTTCTGTTTCCAATTCACCGATCATACCAGAACCAGTTTCTTTATCTCTATTTTCAAGAAGATAGATATCAAAAGCGATTTCTTCGTAAGGATGAGCATTTCTGAGTGCTTGCATTACTTTTCCTTTAATAGAATTAGGAAAAATAACTTCAATTTTATTCTCTTTTACTTTTTCCAACTTGCCAGCTTCTCCAATAAATGGATTTGCGTCATCATTTGGTTGAAATCTGCCTTCGCCTTCAGACGAAAAACTGCAATTTTTATAGTTACCAATAGCACCAGCACCAGCTTCACCTAGAGCATTTAGCACTTTATCGGTATGATCTACAGGAACAAAGCTTACTAACTTTAGTAAAGAATCTTTGCCAGAAGCTAGTATTGAAGTGTTTTTTATACCCAGTTTATTGCAGATCATCGCATTTACGCCAATTTGTACATTATCTAGATTTGTGTGGATGGCATAAATCGCAATATCATTTTTAATGGCTTTAATAATTGTTCGCTCCACATAGTTTTTACCATTCAGTTTTTTTAGTCCTGAAAAAACTATTGGATGGTGCGCCACAATCATATTGCAGTTTTTTTCTATAGCTTCTTCTAATATTTCTTCTGTACTATCTAAAGTGCAAAGAACGCCAGTTATTTCCATATTAGGATCACCAGTGAGTAGCCCAGCATTGTCATAACTTTCTTGTAAAGAGAGCGGTGCTATAGTTTCCAGAAATCTACTAATATCTTTTACCTTAGTCATTTTAGGTGTTTTAATTGGTATTGAGTTAAAAAAATCTACTAAAGATTATCGTAATCGATAGAGCCGCAGTCTTGGCATTCATTTACTTCTGTCCAGATAATGTTGTCATAAGTTACACCGTAAAAAGTATTTCCAGAAGCTGCATATTCACTTTTTGTGAGGCAATCAATCCATTGCCTGGTGTTGGTACCGGGATAAATGCCAGATAAGCAACCCATTTGTGGGTCTGCAATAAGGTCTTCGCAAGAATAAGAGATCAGAAGAAATAAGATAATAAAAATGTGCTTTAGCTTTATCATAAGTTGATTGTAAGGGTTATCGAACTTAACATCAAAAGTGAATAAATTCAACCAAAGCACAAAATGTAAGCGGTAAGTATCTACTATTTGAGTGTTTTCTTATATTCAGAACGGATGGTTTCTAGCTCTTTCATTTTATCGAAATAATCTTCCATTATTTCTTCAAGTACATCTTTCATCTCTTTTTGTTGATGCCAAGCTAAAGCTTTTAATGCACTGAGATGTTCTTGCTCTACTGATAATAAAAAAGGTTGGTATTGCTTGATTTTTTTTGGAGTTACTTTTTTATCTGATTTTGCTGGTTCATTGTAATTACCGAAAATATCTTCAGCCTCAGATTTAAAACTTTTTTTAGCCATAGTTTAAAAAATTGCCATAAAAAATAAGATAACTCCATATATAACCTTTTGCTCAAAAGCTTATTGTTTTATAGAATATGGCAAAAAATAACCGCCAAAATCAAATTCTGGCGGTTTAAGATATTTAAGAATGCATTTCTTTTAGCACTTCATAATGTGTTTGAACTATTATATCAATGTCTTCATCAGAAAGCGCAGTTGATAGGAAGTAACTTTCGAAAGCAGAAGGTGGTAAATAAACACCTCTGTCTAAATGACCATGGAAAAATGGTTTAAATTGATCTGTAGCAGAGCTTTGAGCATCTTTAAAATTATGCACTTCTTTATCTGTGAAGAACATGCTAATCATAGAACCTAACTGATTGATTCTATAGTTTAAGCCAAGTTTTTCTAGATTGCTCTCGTAACCTTTCTTAATTTTTCCACCTATCTCATTTAGTTTTTCATAAACAGATTTGTTATTATTTAAATGAGAAAGCATGGCATAACCTGCTGCCATAGCAATCGGATTACCTGAAAGTGTACCAGCTTGATAAACTGGACCAACGGGAGAAACATAATCCATAATTTCTTTCTTGCCTCCGTATGCTCCAACGGGCATACCGCCACCAATAATTTTACCCATACAAGTTAGATCAGGCATTATATTAAAGTATTCTTGAGCACCACCTGGAGCTAATCTAAAACCAGTCATTACTTCATCGAAGATGAGTACTATGCCATTTTCATCACAAACTTTTCTTAAACCTTCTAAAAAGCCGGGTTGAGGTAAAACACAGCCCATATTTCCAGCAACGGGTTCAACAATAATTGCTGCAATTTGCTCTGGATTAGCCTTCACCAAGCTTTCTACAGCTTCCAAATCATTATATGGAGCTAATAATGTATCTTTTGCTGTTCCTTCTGTAACTCCTGGGCTATTTGGTGTTCCCATAGTTACAGCGCCACTACCGGCAGCAATTAAAAAAGAATCTGCATGGCCATGGTAGCAACCTTCGAATTTGATAAATTTATTTCTGTTGGTATAACCTCTTGCCAATCTTACAGCCGACATGGTAGCTTCTGTACCAGAGTTTACCATTCTCACTTTCTCAACTGATGGCATCATAGATACTATCAATTTAGCGATATTAACTTCTTTTGATGTTGGTGCACCGTAAGAAAGTGATTGATCTACTGCATTTTTTACAGCTTCAGAAATTTCTGGATGGGCGTGGCCTAAAACCATTGGTCCCCACGAGTTTATTAATTCGATGTATTTGTTGCCATCTTCGTCATAAATGTAAGCTCCTTTTGCTGAGTTTATAAATGCTGGTGTTCCTCCAACAGCTTTAAAAGCTCTAACTGGTGAGTTTACACCTCCTGGAATATATTTTTCTGCTTCAGAAAATAATTTTTTACTAGTGCTGAGTTGTGGCATTTTTAAATGTATGTGTTTTTTTACTAAAATCTATTTCAGCCGGAAAATTAATGTTTTTATAAATGAGGCTCAAACATTCGCTGAAAAAGTAAAAAAATGCCGGGAAATGAACGATTATTTAGGAATGAGATTTAGAATTGAGTATAAAAAAAAAGAAACCATCGAAAATCGAAGGTTCCTTTCCACTTTAATAAACTAAACTAACAAACAAACTTCATATCTTACTAACACTATTAATTAGAATTTGTTTTATAACTATGGAAAAATTTATTAAAAAAATAAAAAAAAATTACAAAGCTCATTTTATCACCTCAAATCAACCTCCAGCGTCGGTAAAGGCCTTTATGGAAGAAATAGGAGAGGAAGAGCAGGAATTCTTTAAATATTACAAATCTTTCTCCGAATTAGATAAAGATCTATGGAAAGACGTGGTTGTGAGCACGCTAGAAAGGGTAAAATCAGAAGCAGTATTTCAAGATTATGCTGTGAGAGAAAAAATGTTATCTTTTCTTTTCACATTAATTGAAGTATTAAAAGATTACCATGCATTTGTAACTTATCAGTTTAAAAATAAAAAAAATGAGCGTTTTGGACTAACTCCAACATTTTTAGACGATTTTAAACATGAGTTTATGCTATTTGCTAATGAGATGGTAAATGAAGGTCTTGATACTACTGAAATAGTGAACCGTCCGTTTATTAGTGAAAAATATGCTGAATCTTTATGGGTAGAAGTTTTGTTTATAATTAGCTTCTGGAACAGAGATAAATCAGAAAATAAAGAACAAACAGATGCAGCTATAGAAAAGTCTAGCAATTTTGCATTCGACTTGCTTGGGCAAACACCTTTAGACTCTGCTTTTGACCTAGTAAAATTTCTGATTCAGAAAAAGTAAAAACTTTTTGAAAACCATTTTTTTAAACACTTTATTTTCAAATAGATATTCTTATCAACCTTAAATAAAAATATATGGCAAAAGAAAATGAAGAAGTTGAGAGTCAGAAAAGTATTCCGGCATCTAAAGTGCAGCGCGCCGCAAGGTTTATGAAAACCGGTGTTAAAGTCGGAAGAAATTATATTAAACATTATGCGCGAAATGCGGTAAACCCAGGTACTGGCAAAGATTTACTTCATGAAGATAATGCAAGAGATATATATGATTCACTTAGTGAATTAAAAGGTAGTGCATTAAAAATTGCTCAGATGATGAGTATGGACAAAAACCTTTTACCTGCTGCATATTCTGAGAAATTTCAAATGGCGCAGTATTCTGCTCCGCCACTTTCTTATCCATTAGTTGTAAGAACATTTAGAAAAGATGTTGGCAAAACTCCAGAAGAAGTTTTTGACACTTTTACCAGAAATGCTGTAAATGCAGCATCAATTGGTCAAGTGCATCAAGCAACATTGGGTGATAAGAAATTTGCTGTAAAGGTTCAATATCCGGGAGTGGCAGAAAGTGTAACTTCAGATTTAAAAATGGTAAAGCCTTTTGCTGTAAATATTTTAGGATTAAATGATTCGGATGTAAACCATTATATGGATGAAGTTCGCACCATGTTGCTAGCAGAAACAGATTATGAGTTGGAGTTGAGAAGATCTAGAGAAATTTCTGCGGCTACTTCACACATTCCTCATTTAAGATTTCCTAAATATTATCCAGAATATTCTAGCAGACATATACTTACAATGGACTGGTTAGAAGGTATGCATTTAGATGCATTTCTTAAAACAAATCCATCACAAGAAATATGTACACAGATTGGGCAGGCAATGTGGAACTTCTATGATTATCAAATCCATCATATGAAATCTGTGCATGCAGACCCACATCCAGGAAACTTTATATTAAATGAAGCGGGCGAGCTAGGAATTATAGATTTTGGTGCTGTTAAAGAGATACCAGACGAGTTTTATAATAAGTATTTTGTGCTTTTGGGTGGAGATATCACAGAAGACGATGAACGCCTGATGAAAATATTTAAAGGCTTGAACTTTATCTATGACGATGATTCTCAAAGAGACAAAGAAGAGATATTTACCATATTGAAAACTATGGTAGAATTATTAGGCAGACCATTTAGAAGAGATACTTTCGATTTTGGTGATGATAGTTACTTTAGAGAAATCTATGAATTTGGTGAAGAGTCTGCCAAAGCAAAAGCATTAAAAGAATCTAAAAAGCCAAGAGGAGCTAGAGACGGATTGTATTTAAATAGGACTTATTTCGGGTTGTATTCAATCCTAAATCAGCTTAAAGCGAATATTGATACAAAATCTTATTGGCAAGAAAATACCTTTCAGATATAATTGATTTTCTGATTTTAGCTGCAAAATAACTCTGTAAGCTAAGTATGATTCTATGTAATGTATCGTTGTGACTTTGATGAAAACAATCAATCTCGCAACGATATTTTTTTGCCTGTTAATTCATCTTTCTGTTTTTCAACTTTTTGCCCAAGAAGACAGAAGAGTGAAACTTCTGGACTCAAAAAAAATCCTGTTAAACGGTGAGCAAGTACTTATTTCTGATCTCGATCCTGCATTTCAGAAAGAGGTGAAAGCAAATATTGCATCTACATGCCAGCGTAATCTCGAAATGGCTTTATATGCCATGAAAGAGCAGCCCAAAAAAGCATATTATATGCTAAATGAGGCTATTAAACTGGATAGTGCTTTTATTCCTGCATATGCTGGCTTAGTGAAGTTGTTTGATGGCATGGGACAGACTGAAAAGACTATAGATATAATTGATAGAGCACTTATTTATAAAGAGGACAAAGACCTATTGCTTGCGAAAGCGATACTCTTACAAAAAATTGATCAAGAAAAAGAAGCTTTGGCTTTAGTAGATAATATGGTTACTAGTAACCAAAACAAACCTGAGGCAGCTTACTTACAAGGCTATATATATTATGAACAAGATAAATTAGCTCAAGCCTACAAAAGTTTTGAGATAACAGCTACTACCAAACCTACAATGGTGGAAAGTGCACTGGCCAAAGCTGTTATTTTGCAAAAAGAAGGTAAAATGGAAGAAGCAGTAGCTTTATTCGATTCATTATTTCAAAAAAATAAAGAAGATAAAACGCTTTTATACCATTTGGCTTTTTTCAAAAAAGAAGCTGGTGAGTATGAAGAAGCAATAAAGTTATTGAGTGATTTAGGTGATGCGGATTCCACATTTGCAGATGTTTTTTATTTAAAAGCAGAAATTGATTTTCAACAAGCTAAATATAAAGAAGCTATAGAAGAATTTGAAAAGTGTGTTTCAAAGTATGCAACCCAACCCGAACGATTGGCTGCTGTTTACTCTAATATTTCTGTTTGCTACTTTAAGTTAGAACAGTTTGAAGAGGCTGAGCAAAGTGCTTCTAAAGCGATCGAATTGAATAGTGAGTTGGCAGAAGCTTTTTTAAACAGGGGAAATGCTCGAGAGATGCTTAGAAAAGATGTAGAATCTTGTGGAGATTGGCAACAAGCAATTAAGCTAGGTTTGAATGACATTGCTCCTTTAATAGATGGTTATTGCGAAGTGCAGTCGAATGAATAGAATTGATAATTTTTTTAGATATCAAATGGCAAAGCTTTTTTGTAGCAGTAATAGAAAGCTGATTTTTTTATTGGTTTGGTGTATTCTGGCTTTTGCTGATGTAACAGCACAAAAGGATGTTCCTTTCAAAAAATCATATTTTAAATCTAAAAAAGAGGCTTTTAAGCAAGCTTTAAAAGAATTAAATAAAGGTGATGAATATATAGAAATTGAGAAAGATTACGATCTGGCTTTAAAGCATTACCTAAGAGCTTACAAATTTAACCCGAATAGTGCTGATCTTAATCAAAAGATTGCTTCTTGCTATTTAAAAGGAGATAGAACTAATAAATATGAAGCTAAGGAATATTTAGAAAAAGCTTTGTCTTTAGTTAAAGAGTCAAATTCTGAATTAGAGTTTTTATTAGGTCAAACCTATCATTACGAAGGGAATTGGGATTCTGCGATCATTTCTTATCAAAAAGCTTTTTCAGGAAAAAGTGTGTATGCTGA
>PBYL01000386.1 GCA_002729595.1 Thalassovita sp.
AACCATATTTTATAAAACTCAATGGTTTTCCAGAAAACAATGAAAAACAGATACCATGAATAAACTCATGCAATACCACTCCAATTAAAAAAACTGGAATAATTAATAGTAGTAAGAGTTTGATACTCCAACCGGAAACTAACAATTCAAATCCATGAATTGAAGCAAAAATTAAAGTAAAAAAAACTAAAATATAGAAGACAATTGGCAGTGAGAACCCTCCAATTTCATCGAATGATAGTGATATATCTTCTTTAATTATTTGATCTGACTGATCAGACTCTAATAGTTCCATTTTGACAACTCGTGGTATATAATTTAAAATTACCAAGAATTGATAAATAAAATGTCAGTATTAATATTTTTTAAGAAAAAACAGTGTCAATTAGGCAGCAAAATAGGTCTCTAGATCTTTTAAAGTGGACTCACTCGTTTTAATATCTTTAATTATCTGTCCTTTTTCTAATACAACAATTCTTTCGCATACCTCAGTAACATGATTTAAATCGTGGCTAGAGATAAGTAAAGTACAACCATTTTCAATTTGAAAACTTCTCAATTTATTCTTTAACCTAATTTGTGTTGAAGGGTCTAAGTTAGCAAATGGCTCGTCTAGTATCAGTATTTCAGGGTTACTTAACATAGCAGCAGCAATACCTACTTTTTTCTGATTCCCTTTAGATAAATCTCTAATATACTTACCACTACCAAGAATTTCTCCATTAAAAATTTCTTCGAAACCAACGAGTCTCTCTTTAGTTTCAGCTTTATTAAAGCCGTTTAGATTACCTACAAAATCAAAATATTCATCTGGAGTAAGAAAGCCAATTAAAAAACCTTCGTCTAAATATGAGCCGGTAAACTTTTTCCAGAAGTGATTTCCTTTAACTACTTTATCTTTCATTAATACTTCACCACTAGATGGCCTTATTAAATCCAAAACCATTCTGAATAGCGTGGTTTTTCCTGCTCCATTATTACCTACCAATCCAAAACTTTCTCCCTGAGGTATGATTAATTCAGGAATGTTTACAGCTTCAATAGATTTATATTTTTTTGAAAGATTAGCTATTTGTATCATAAAATTCTTAATTGATCAGTTGTAATTATTCTTTTCTAAAACCTGCTGCTATTTTGTACTTCTGCTTTTCGAACCTATTGGCAATTTGTCTAAGCCAAAACTTATGGAATATAAAGTTTACAAAACCGAGAAGTCCGATAAAGGCATAACCCACGTTTGGCATGTCAAAATAACTAAAAGGGAAAAACAACAGCATAGGTAGTACCAAAGCTGGTATAAGCATAATGAATTGTGAAGCTCCCACTCCTTCCCAGTTTAATGTTGCTTTTTTAGATAAATCTATTCTTCGGTCATTATAGGTAGACATAAATAGAATTACGATACTGTTAATACCAACATTAAAGAGCAGCATACAGAAGTTTATAAACAGTACCTTAGAACCAAAATAGACATAAGGTGTACTTAAAATAAATGCGACAATACAAGTTGGCATTAATAAATAGTATTTAGCAAGGTAGTACCTGTAAGTGTCTGAATTACGTGTAAGTATGCCATCAAAAAAACCACCTTCCCAGCTTGGTATAAACTGTCCATAGTTCAGCATGAACATACCTGTAATAAAGATGCCTACAAAAATGAGCATGAAGCTACCTTCCATATATATTTCTTGTGTGTAAAATATAAGGCCATAGAAAAGGAAAAAGGAAGAAACTGTAACTACAGACTTAGAGCGCTTATTTCTTAGTATTAATTTAAGCTCTATAAGGATAAATTGACCTATATCGCCGAATTGATCAAGAAAAGTAATGTTTGTTAAAGTTTGTTTCTGTTTTTTAGACTCAATTATTTCGTCCATATAGGTATTAGACAAAATAAACTTATAGTTGATGTAATAGAGAATTACAGTAACAAAGATGGCTGCAAGCATTACAAATGGCCCATCAATCGCCCATTGAAAAACCCATTCAGAAAAATGTGTTAGCTCTAATAGGTTATAATAATCTAAAACTCCAATTAGTAGTATAGAACCAAATAGAAATAATATTGCTAATGGCTTTTGAATGATATACCTTTTATAATAAGAGCATAAATAGCTTATTGAAAAGCTTATAAAAATTGTAGATAGCAACCAAAATAACATTGCTACAACTCCATAATCTGGCAAGATTACTTTTACACTAAATGGAACAGTAACTAAAAGTGGAAAGAAATTGAAAAAGCTTAATAAGTTTTTAGATAGCAAATAGTGTATAATCCTTTTTCTATTTATTGGCAGATGCAAATAAGGTTGTATAGTCATTACAGGTAGTTCTTGTAATTGCAACCTCATTATTAGTTCAACAAAGAAATAGTAAACAAGAGCACCATTAAATATTAAAAGAGGGTCTTGATCTGGAAAAGCTTTATAAAGTATTTCGTCAATGAAAAATCCTAGAAAAGCAAAGCTTGCCAGCATATATAAAATAAATAAGCCGAAAACTATATTGATCACAAGGCTTCTCTGAAACATCGGAGACCTGTAAGACTCTTTCCATTGATGGATTAATAAATGTTTAATCATTTTAAAAAATTTGCATTAACAGCCAAGCTTTGTATTTATATCAAAGCTTAAATATCTAAAAACAAAATTATAATCTGTTACGATTTAAAACCTTCTAATTCAGCAAGACATCCTTTGAGAGATTTTAAATGAATACCATATAGCTTGTGGATGTAGAATTTAGAAAGAAAGTAGAATGCGATAAAGGCTATTATATATATAAAAACAACCATCAGTATTTGTTCTCCTGTAAGCATAGAAGCTTGGTTTTCGGTGTTTTGTTCTTCAGCTTCTGCTCCAATAAAAAAACCATAATATAAACCGGAGGTAAACATTAATGGAGCAAGACATACATTAATAATATTATATACTCTGATATAGCCTTTTAATGATGTGATTACACCACCTAGAGAATCTTTAAGGTTGGGTAAATTCATATCAAACAGATTAATTTTTCTGTAGTAATATGTTAAAAATACCATAGACCCTAGAGAAAATATAAGCATAACGTAGCTTATCACCATCATTACAGGATCTGAATACTCAAATAACATTGTGAGAAATATAGCTGAGCAAAGAATTACCAGAGTAATTTCAAAGTATAAGCTTTTCTTAATTTTGGAAACAATATCATTCGCTCTGCTTTTTAGCAAACTTTTGATCTGTATTTCCTGAACTTCTGATTTACTTACCAACTCATTGGTATAAAGATTCCAACTAGTTTTTAAATCATCTAATCTCATTATACACTGGTTTTAAAATTTTTTGAAGTTTAGCTTTAATTCTGTTGATTTTAACACCAACATTAGTGCGAGTCATACCAGTAATTTTGGCAATTTCGTCATAACTATACTCTTCAAGATACAACATAATAACAGCCTTTTCAACTTGTGAGAGCTGTTCTATAGCCTTGTACATAAAAGATATTTGCTCCTCCTGTTCCTGCTTTAACTTATTAGATACCGGAATCTGATACACTTTGTTTGAGATACTTTCTTCATCAGGCTTTCTTACTTCTTTTCGAAAGCTAGAAATTGCTGTATTGAGCGCAACTCGATACATCCATGTTGTTACCTGTGAGTCTCCCCTAAATGATGGAAAAGATCTCCACAATTGCACGACAATTTCTTGGAATAAGTCCTTCCGGGCTTCTTCATGCTTGCAGTACATACCACAAACCTTATGAATAATTCCCTGATGACAGGTAACAAGCTCAGTAAATTTTTTTTCAAGTTTTAGAGAGTTCACAGTACCTGATTAAAAAGTTCAGAAGTAGTTTATTCCATATGTCGCAACACAATAAAATTTATTACAAGTGCATTAAAGATTTATTACTATTAACAAACATACCTAATAGCAAAAGCCCCATTTTTTTAAATAAATAAGCTTTGCGAAAAATTACTATATCAATACAAATAACAATTTACACTTATACATATAATAACCCGTTACTAACCTACAATTAACACTTTTTCAGTATGTTACGTTTTTTCGCTCTGGTGGCTATAGCTTTATTACTATTTTTTGGTAGAAATACATTACATGCTCAAGACATTAATAAAATAATAAAAAAGGGCATAAAAGAACTCGATAATAAACAAGATATAAAAGCCTATAATTATTTTTTAGATGCTCTTTATCTTGAACCAGAAAATAAGACAGCAAAGCTATACGCAGGTATATGTCATTTACATTTACAGTCTCCTAAAAAGGCACTTGAATATTTACTTTCAGTAAAAGATTCTGAAGAAAGTAAACAAGTACCAGAATACACTATTTTTCTGGCAATGGCCTACCATTTAAATGAAGATTTCTCAAATGCTGAAAAAACAATTAATGAAATACAGGACTCTGTATTCTCTGAAAAAGTAAACTTGTCTCTTACCAAAAACTACATTACAAACGCCAAAACAACTTTTGGAAAAGAAAGTAAACTCACGGTACAAAATATGGGTGAAAGCATAAATACCAGCCAACACGAATATGGTATTGCCGCTTTTGCAGATCACCATACATTATTATATACCTCTAGACCAGACCTGTGGGATCAAGACACACTGAAAAACAAAACATACAAATACGAAAATATTTTTCTAGTTGAGTTAGATAGCAATTATTACTGGGATAAACCTAACTATTTTACTAATCCAGATTTACATGGTAATGATGCGATTATTCAGGTTTTTAATAATGACCAAAACCTATTAATCTATCAAAACGGTGATTTATACATAGCTGATAGAGTTGATGATTATTGGGAAAAAGGGAAATTAATTAGAGAAATAGCCACTCCAGGAAATGAATCTCATGGCTTTATGGCTGATAATGGTAGTACATTATATTTTGCTTCTAATTTCGATTCGCATGATGGAACTCTAGATTTATATGTTACAAAGCTAGATGAAGAAGGAGAATGGAGTGAGCCACAACCTCTCTTAGGATTAAACTCACCTTATGATGAAGACTCACCTTTTCTTGCTGATGACGGTTATTTATATTTCTCATCAAAAGGACATTCATCAATAGGCAACTTTGACATTTTCAGATCAAGATACATAGATTCACTACAACAGTGGGAAGAACCAGAAAACTTAGGTTACCCGGTAAACTCTGTTTTTGATGATATATATTATACAAAGTATGGTAGGCTTTCTTACTTTTCTTCACTAAGACCTGGCGGTAATGGTGGTATGGATTTATACCGAGTTTTACCATTCGATGCAATATTAATTGAAGGTACTTTGACTGATGAAGAATCTGGTGAATTAATTACCAATAGCAAAAAAACACTTAAGTTCGACAAAGAAGTTTTTGAGGTATCTACTGATGATGAAGGTAAATATGTATTAGAAATGCCTATTACAAGCGATACCTATTTTCATATTGAAAATGTAGCAAATAGTAGCGAACAGAATATTGTGTTTCATTTTGGAGATACTACTCAACCACAAAAGTTTCTTGCAGTACCTTTAATATCAGATGGAAAAAATATTCCTATAGCAAAATTCGATACCCATCCTGATAATCTTTCTGTACAAGAGCAAAAAGAACTTCAAAATAAAGCTAAAACTGATTCTATAAGTACAGAAGAAAATATTCAACAAGATTCTGTTTCAGAAGAAAATGTTGTAACCGAAGAGTTAATTACAAAATCTGAAGAGGAAAACATCATTGATGATAATAATACAGATATAGCAGAAAACACTGTTGAATCAACTGAATCATTAAATGGTGATGAAAATGTAATTGTTCAGTCAGAGGAGAATATTCAACCTAATGTTGATAACATCAGCTTAAATCAAGAAAAAAGCTTTGAAAATAACCCAACTATTGCAAATCTGAAAAACGGTAAATCTTCGAACCTTTTCTTATACTTTGATTCAAATGCAGCAATGATTAATGAAGTATTCTATGCTGGATTAGATGAAATTGCTGACTATTTAATTCAGGAAAAGGACTTTATCATTGAAATAGGTGGACATACCGATAATGTAGGTAGCGAATATTATAATAAAGAACTTTCTGAAAGACGAGCCAAATCTATAGCCTTATACCTTATTGAAAGAGGTGTTGATAAATCTAGAATTATAGCAACTGGTTATGGAGAATCACAACCAATTGCATCTAATGACGATGAAAAAGATGGTAGAGAGCTAAACCGAAGAGTTGAAATTAAGAAAGTTTCGTCTCCTCAGGTTAGCACTGTTCACGAATAATTACAAAACAAAATATAGGACAGTTGCAAAGCTTATTGAAATAAAACCTTCAAGTAAGCCAGCTCCTATATTTTTATCTTCAGATATCTCTTTAGATAAATCAGCTTCAGGAATAATAAATTTATCAAAGAAAAATCTTACAAAGATCATTAATACTATAATTAAGGCTATATCAAAAGCGAGTGTAGAAAAGTGATCTGCATAGCTTATCATGTCACCTGATATGGCTTTTAAGATGATTACTCCGATTGCTACTATACCCCCAGAGAATCCTAAACCTGCGGCTGTATTATCTTTCTCAATTTCGTCGTGTATGGAATAAGGAGTCATTTTCTCATATATTAAAGCAAACACAATTAAAATCACCTGCCCTACTAAAAAGAAAATTAAAGCTGAAAGAATTCCTCCTCCTTCACCATGTATTGCCCCTGCTATTACAAGACCTGAAGCAATATATGATGCCGCTTGAACAACTCCTGTTCCTGGGTTTTTGTCTTCTATAATCTCTTTAATTGTAGAAAACTTATATAGAATTAGCTTATCATTTATAATTCTAGAAATGTTTAATAATATTATTCCTCCTAATGAATACCCACCAACAGCAGCTAAATCTGCTAATAATCCATTTCCTGGGCCATCTACTGCACCTAAATAAATAATAGTAATTCCGATAAAATAACCTACCATACTTATGGCAACTGCAAGGTTATCTTCTGAAGTAAGTTGAGCATTAATGCTGAAGGGAGTAAGCAAGTCTTTTAACCACTTAGATATCAAAAAAATCAGTACATACGCAATTAAAAGACTTACAGAACTAAGTATTTCTTCAGGGATAAAGCTTAAAAATTCCATTAAATTATAGCAAATTAGTTTAGACTAGCAGAGTTAAAAAAAATTTTTTTATCTTGTCCTTAAGATATGTATTTCTTCAAATAAATCAAATTCTGCATTAAATGGCTTCCCAACAAAAATGGTATGATAACAAATCCTTAATGTTTTTCCTCCTTGTTTTTCTTTTTCCTATAGGAGTTATTGGCATTTGGTTAAAAAAAACTACTCCACAAAAAAAGATAGCCTATTCAGTTGCAGGGTTTATGGCTTGGATATTTGTGTTTCCAATAACATTAGTAATATTAGTAGTCATCTTTATCCCATCAAAAGAATCGGAAAACAATTATCAATATGGAAATGAGGCTTACAATGATGGAAGGTACCTAGAAGCGGTAAACTATTACAAAAATGTTGAGAAAGATTATGAGTTTTACGATGATGCAGTGAAGAAACAAGCAGATGCTCAACAAAAATATGATAAAGAACAAGCAGAAATTAGTGCATATAAAAATCAGGCTTTAAAAGAAATCAAAATCAATACTGCACCAATTGTACAAAATAATAAACCTTATTCTGTTATATTGTACGATGCCAACCTAGATGTAAAAGGTAACGATACCACCTTTACACATCAATATAAAATTATTCTAGAAGACTCTATTGGAACACCATACGATACATTAACTAATTGGATGGCAGTAAGTGATACAGCATTTGATTACTACATAAATGATGTTGGAATGACTCTAGCTTCTGCAACCAATGATAATACAGCTAGTGAATTGAGCTCGCCTCCTGGTTATCATAACTATGTAGGTAACACAAGATATGGTTCATGGCAAACAAATAGCACAGGAAACCCAGTATGGGAGTTTTATGGTAAATATGCTTTTTTAAGAACTATGCTTGGCTATAACAGACCTGTTTACAGAGGAGATTATGAGGATTATTATTACAACTATAGAGGCCGATCTTCTTATTATGGACAAAGTTTAGGTGCGGGTAAATATTCTTATGGTACTCGAAGTGATCATGCAACTTCTTTAAATCCAAGAAATAAGTTTAAGTCTACAGTACAGACAAGAGTTGCCAGAAGTTCATCAAGTAAATTAACTTCTATGAACTCATTTAGGTCTTCTGTAAGTAGTAGAGTAAGCAGGAGCTCTGGTAGTAGCAGTTCTAGCTCAAGCACTATATCGAGAAGTAGTAGCTCTCGTACAAGTTCTTACAGAGGCGGCAGTTCTTCTAGTGGAAAGTAAAAAATATTTAATTTTCTATATGTCAAAGCTCTTTTATTAAGAGCTTTTTTTATGTCTAAACTTCAGTGAAATGAACTGAATTTATAGCTAACATTTGAATAAAGTCAAGGTAATTATTCGATTTTCCCTTTAAATAAAATAGACTTGACTCATTGAGAATTTAGAAAAAATCATTATCATATTTTGAGGAAATTAAACACCTTAAAGTTCAAATTCTTTAGCTTTTTATTTGCTGAAATAACTTCTTAATTCAGGCCAATTTACACTTCATATTTTCATCTATTTTCTCCTAATAATTGTATCTCAAAACCTTCAAAATTAAGAGTCAATCCTGTAGGTTTTGATGTGTCAAATTCGAGACAATTCAGTGTGATAAACCAGCTTAAATCTGGACTAAAATTCACTGTCTAAAAACCAATCTATTAAGCTTCATTTCTGGCTAATTATAAAGCTCAAAACCTGCCTTTTTCAAAATCAATTTCCAGAAAAACCCACAAGTATTTTACTGCATTTATATTGTGTCAAAATTTTAACTCACCCAATATGTACTCCTATTCATTCTAGTGCTTAAGTACTTTTAATTCTTAGATAAAGTATTCTAGTACATGTTTTTTACAAGTCTAATTATACTTACATAACCATACTTTTCGGCTTTCTCAATATATTCTTAGGTTACCAATCTTGTATTTTTTACTATTCTTGAAATTTTTTACATGAAAAAAATCACTTTTTTTTCACTTTTTTTCAACTCTATTACAGATGTTACTTTTTCTTATATTCCATTTACAATAATCAAGGCCTAATCGTAAACTTTTCTTAATTCCCTCAAAATCGGCTCTCCAGAGGTCGATGTGCAAGTAAGTTAAAGTTTTTAGAAAGTTTGCTCTCAAAACTGATCTTCTTACCTCCAGACTCTAACTCTTTTTTTACAGAAATGACCATGTAACTTTTTATAAAAAATTACAAAAAGTTTAAAAACTGTATAAAAGTTACAAGTAGTATTAGTATGTCCAAACAATTAACTACAAAGTTAATATAAGATAAATTTTATGAAAAGCATATCCTGATTTAACAAAATATAATTGCGTCATAATCAACTAATTCAATTAAATCATGATGCAATTAAATCAAACCTCAAAACACAATTCTTATCTATTTCTTACACAACAATATGTAATAGGAGAATATGCAAGAAAGCAGATGCTTTTTGATACTTTTAAAGTATTTATAGCAATTTTCTTTGCAATGTATGCTAGTTCATTACATGCATATACAATAACAACAAAAACACACGAAGTACAAAGTGGAGAAACATTATGGGGAATAGCAAATGCTAATAATGTAACAGTAGAGGAAATCGTAAGAGCAAACTCGATTCAAAACAACCTTATAGTACCAGGTCAAAAAATTGCCATACCAGTAAAAAATACTAATACATATACACAGCAAAATACTACTACAAATAGCAGCACAGTAGCAACTCAAAACACATCAAATTACAACAACAGAAAACACGTAGTTAGAGCAGGTGAAACTCTTTACGGAATAGCTAAAAATGCTCGTGTTTCTGAACAAGATATTATAAGAGTGAATAACCTAAGAAATAGCGCTCTTTACATCGGTCAAGAATTATCACTTCCTGAAAGTAACCAGAATTATTACAATACTTCTTATGACAACAGAACCGATAAATTAACAGGCTTTAGAAATGACTTTATGTCTTATGCTAAACTTCAAGAAATTAAAATTGCAAAAAACGATTTTCAGGTTTTACAGTCAGGAATTAACTCATACGACTTATTCGAAAACAATAGATACATTGCCACAGTTAAAGATAATGTTCCAAGTAAATATGCAGTAAGAAAAGACGGTGTTCAGTATAACAATGGAACTAAAATAGACTATAATTACATTAAGAGATTAGGATACGATGATGCAACTGCTCTAGCTTTAAGTTTTGTATCTTCTAATGAAGGAAGCGCAAGTGCTTTAAACTTTTACGACGGTGCTGGTTCTTTTGGATTTATTCAGTTTACAATTAAATATGGATCTTTTGCAAAATTCGTTTCGCTTTTAAAAGATAATGACTATATTGCATATACAAATTACCTAGTAAAATACGGCATCGTACTTGAAAACGGTAATTTGGTAGTTTATGCACCAGAAGGTTACAAAGGGCAAACAAGACTGACTGGTGAATTAGTAATAGACTACATTATCAAAACCAAATCCTTATACGGTCCTCTCATCAAACTCGGCGAAAGTACTAAAGCTGTACAGGTAGAGTCTGCACGCGAACAGTACATGTCACCGGCTCTTAATATACAATTAAACCTTAAAGGAAAATCAGTAAGGGCTTCAGAAGTTTTCTACTCTGCCATTGGCGTAGCAGCATTAACAGATTTAGCAGTAAAGCTTGGTGTTAGTGGAGCTAAAAAAGAGATAGAAACAGCACTAAACAATTATATTTCAAGAACTTCAAACTCTTATTATGCTGTAAAAAGCATAAGTAACTATCAGTTAATAAAGATAATTGCGAGTTCATCTGATAACTATTTAGTAAAAAGAAGAATGAATAAGCTTTTGTCACAATTTGGGACTCATCAACTTCTAAGCGCATAATTAAAACTAACAGATTCTTTCAGCATGGGAATCGAATTCTTTAGAAAAAAAGAAATTAAAGTTTACTAATTGCTCAATCGTTTATTAAACAAGTAAGACATGAACAAAAGAAATTCAATTAAAGCAAGAAGAATGAGAAATAACACAAAAGATATCTGGCAGTTAAGAAGAGAGTGGGTAAAAGAAGTAGAGAGCCAGGAGAAAAAAGAGAAGAAACTTTTATTTGATGGTAAAAATGCTCCTCTCATCTTAAAGTATTTCTAAAAAAGATTTAATATTAGTTGATTATATAAAAACTGCTCACCTTAGATTTAAGGTGAGCAGTTTTGCATTTATACATTCCGCATATTAATATTTTAAGATATTTTTTAAATTAAAAAAGGTTACCAAATAAATTTGGTAACCTTTATAATGTGACTCCGCCAGGATTCAAACCTGGAACCTCCTGAGCCGTAATCAGGTGCTCTATTCAGTTAAGCTACGGAGCCATCCTTCAAATGGAATTGCAAAGTTAATATAAAATACTTAATAGAAAATAGCTTTTCTTTATATTTTTAATTCTGCCCGTCTAGCTCAATAAGTTTAAAGCCTTGCCCGTGTACATTTAGTATCTGTAGGTTTTCATCGGCTTTTAAGAACTTTCTCAGTTTAGTTATATAAACATCCATACTTCTTGAATTGAAGTAGTTATCGTCTTGCCAAATCTTTTTAAGTGCCTTCGATCTATCTAGTACTTGATTTTTATGCAAACACAACATTCTTAGTAGTGCTGCTTCTTTTGACGTTAATTTCTGTTCTTTGCCATTATGACTCAATTTTTGAGAAGCAAAATCGAAATGGAACTCCCCTACTTCAAATTTAGTCTGCTGGTTTTCTTCTTCTTCTGGTTTGTGAGTTCTTCTTAAAATAGCTTTTATTCTAAGTAATAACTCTTCCATACTAAAGGGCTTAGAGATGTAATCGTCTGCTCCAATATTAAAACCCTTAATCGCATCTTCTTTTAAAGATTTTGCAGTTAAAAACATAATAGGTATTTCACTATCTGCTTTTCTTATTTTCTCAGCAAGACTAAAACCATCTAGTTTCGGCATCATTACATCAAATATGCACAGATCGAATGTAGATTTTTTAAATGCATGATATGCTTCTTCGCCATTTCGGCAAAGTTCTGTATCATATCCTTTTACATTTAAATATTCATTAAGAATTTGCCCAAGATTTAAATCATCTTCAGCAAGAAGTATTTTTATTTTACTCATGTTTATGTGGTAATATAATAGTAAAACTAGATCCTTTCTTCAATTCGCTTTTAACACTAATTTCTCCACCATGGGCATTAACCATAGTTTTAACATAAGAAAGACCTAAACCAAAACCTTTTACATCGTGCAAGTTGCCTGTAGGCACTCTGTAAAACTTATCAAATATTTTGTTGAGCATTTCTTTTGCTATCCCCTGCCCTTTGTCTCTTATAGTTAACTGAATTCCTCCTTCAATGTCTTTTGTATTTATAGTAATTGTTGGTTTTTCGAATGAATATTTGTTGGCATTATCAAGCAAATTATTGATAATGTTAATTAAGTGAACTTGATCTGCCTCAATTACAGGTTGTTTGGCATTTAGATTTGTAATTATCTCTCCGTCTCTTGTTTCTATCTGAAGGTGAATATTTTTAATTGCTTGCTGAATTGCCTCATGTAAATTAATTTTCTCAATATTCAGTTTAAAGTCTCCTCTATCTAATCTGGCAATTTGCAATACCTTTTCAACCTGAGTTGATAATCTTTCATTCTCCTCCTTTATAATACCTAAATACCTAGTACTTTGATTGGGCAATGCTCTGATGTCTGGATCCATTAAAGCTTCGCAGGCTAATGAAACCGTAGAAATTGGAGTTTTGAGCTCATGTGTCATATTACTAATAAAGTCATTAGTAATTTCAGAGATTTTCTTTTGTTTTAAAATGGTGTAGATGGCAAAAGCAAAACCATATATAATTAAAGAAATGAACACTACTGAAGATGCCAGCAATAACCACATCTCACGTATTACAAATGAGTCTTTCTCTGGAAAATAGATATATAATATATTCAACTTATCGAATACATCTG
>PBYL01000387.1 GCA_002729595.1 Thalassovita sp.
GTTTCTTTACCGTCTATAGTGACTGTGTTATTTTTTTCTCGATATTCTTTTAAGGCATCTTCACCCTTCTTTTCTGCCCAATTGGCTAGCACATCTCTTTCGCCTTTAAACTCATAAAATGGCACTGCAAAACCGCAACTCTCTTGAACAGACTTTACATCTAAAACGATAATTTGTCTGCTGCCTGGAATATCTGGAAAGTCTTTAGAAATACTTTCCCATTCTTTGTCTCCACGTTTTACAACAGAACCTTCACCGTATAGTCTTAAAATCAGAGGTTTTTGATCGTAGCTGCAAAACATAATGGTGAGCCTGCCATTTTCATTAATATGTCCGGCAGTTTCGTTTCCGCTACCAGTAAGGTCTAGGTATGCCACTTTGGAACTACTCAAAACTCTAAATGTATCCATTCCTTTCGGAGAAACATTTACTCTGCCATTAGTAGGTGCAGTACCAGTGAAAAACATTTTTTGAGCTTCAATAAAACTAATAATATTTTCGCTTAGACTTTCGCTAAATTTTGCCATGAGAAAAAATTCTTTTTAATTAAAAAATCAGGCTAAATATACTTTTAGTAAAGTCAGGTAATATTACATGTTTTCCGGGTCATTAAAAATTTCTTTTAACTCAAGATCGGTTAATTTTTTAACTCCATGTACTAAATACCAAAGCGCTAGGCCCATTACAATGGTTGAAGGAACTGCGATTACTGGAAAGCTTAAAGACTGCATTTTGCCAAGTTCCTGATTAAAAGCCTCTGTGCCAGAAGCGCTTTTCACGATCACTTTCGCTAATACGTAGTTTAAAATTGCAGAAAGTAAAAAAGATGCAGCTAACAGATAAGTGGCTACTGTTAATCTTTTTTCGAATAGTTTATGATTTCCCTTTTCATCGAGAATTCTATTGATTTTTGCTACGTCAATAATTTGTTCGTTGAAAAGTAATTTTTTTACAAGAGGGAATGGCGTCCAAAGCGATACAACTACTGCAATGCCAATTACCAATGGTACAGCGGCTTCTTTTACCGCAATCCAATGTGCATCTAGTTGTAGAATACCGATAATTCCGGTAAATAAGATACTAATTAAGCCGAGAATAGAAATGAAATTGACTTTCTTATCTTTTACAAACTCATAAATACCATATATAAGCGGAAATGAGATTGCCAACAATAAACCATTTACAGGTCCCAACTTATCTTCACCGCTAAATTTCATTAAAATAACTACTGGAATGATGATGTTAATTGCCAGATTAATTAGCGGACTCTCTTTCTTTTTCTTCTTCGGGTCAGTCATTTTTTGTTTGCTGATTGGCTAAAAGTATAAAATCTTACGAAAATAATCATTTAAATTCAGATTCACTTATTTAAGTTTCATCTTCAAGAATTAAACTGTCTTAGGTCGATTTAAACGATGCTTTTTTAGAAAGGTATAATTTGTCAATTTCTAAATTGATTTCAATCATATAAAAAACTATTGTTCGGTGATCACCATCATAATTGCCGGCTTCATCCTATGGTACCTTTGTAATGTTCAATAAATAATCTAAAACATAAAACAAAATTGCATTATGGGAAAAATAGAAGTAAACACTAGTATTGGAGAAAGACTTGCAAGATTAATTATTGCTCTACCAGTTGGAGTATTATTAGTGGCAGTAGATCTACCTTATTTATTCTTTATTTCATTTTATTTAGTTGTTACAGGAATTACAGGTATAAGCCTAGAATACAACATTTTGTCTTCGTTTAAGCATGAAAAAGTGAAGAGTACGGCAAGTGATTTAAAAGCCAAAGTGAACTCTCCTGTAAACAAAACCAAAATTGCTTCACACTAAAATATAGCTAATCGCTTCTCAAATAGATATTTAAGTTCCACCTTTCTTTTAGAAAGTGTGGAACTTCTGTTTTATAGGTTATTGTATATAATGCCGATTGGGGAAATTTCTAAAAAAACCTCTTTTTTATAGCAATATGAGATAAAAAAGCATATTTTAACTATGTAAACTCATTAAATACAGGTAACTAAATCTGAAAATGCTTTTCTAAAAATGTGTTTTTTTGTAAACTTAGTTTAATGTATAGAGTTTAAAGTGAGTAAACATCATCACTAACATTAAAATAATACGGTAATTAAATACAACAACCTATGCTAATGCAGACCTTAAAGTCGGCTACCAGAAAAAATCACGATAAGGTAGAGGAGCTGGCTTTTTCAAATAAAATCATGGACGGCTCAATCAATATGGATGAGTACTCATCTTTAATTTTGAAGCAATATTTCTTTCATAAGAATATTGAGAGCCAGTTAAATAAAGTGCTTACAGAGAAGCAAAAAGAGCAATTAGATTTTAGCAGAAGGAGAAAGGTTAACTTGTTAAAATACGATATGTTGGAATTGCAGCTAGAAGAAGAGATGTTGTCTTTTACTAAGATGCCAGAACTGCAGATTAAGAATATTAATGATGCAATAGGTGCCATGTATGTGCTAGAAGGCTCTACTTTGGGTGGTGCAGTTATAAAAAAGAAGTTGTTAAGCAATTTGCAAATTCAACCTAATACTACTTTCCATTTTTATGGTTGTTATGGCACAGAAACTGGCAATTTTTGGAAGCAGTTTATTCTACAAGCAACTGTTTTTGGAAACGATGAAACAGCTCAAAAAGAAATAGTTGCTAAAGCTATTGATACCTTTGAGTATTTCGAAAATATTCTGAAAGATGGCCAAGTGAGCTTAAATCCTCAAGTGAAATAGGTAAAATTATTTATACAAAAAAAGCGGTTGTGAACACTTCACAATCGCTTTTTTTATGCTTTAAAATAAAATCTTAGTATGCAATTCTAATGATATCGGCAAAAACACCAGCAGCAGTTACCTCAGCTCCAGCACCAGGGCCTTTAATCATAAGAGGCAATTCTTTATATCTATTACTTGTAAAAAGTACGATATTATCGCTTCCTTTTGCGTGGTAAAAAGGGTGATTTTGGTCAAAAGACTTCATCTCAACTTTAGGGATACCATTTTCAAAAGTGGCAATAACCCTAAATTTTTTACCTTCTGCCTCAGCTTCGGATCTTCTGCGCTCAAAAGTATCGTCAAAAGCTTCTAGTTTTTCTAAAAAGTTTCTTAAATCTGGAGTTTCTAGAGATTCTTCAGGAACAAACTTTTCTACGATTACATCAGACATTTCGAGCTTGTGACCCAATTCTCTACCAAGAATTAAAATTTTTCTGGCAACATCAGAACCGCTCAAGTCAATTCTTGGGTCTGGTTCAGTTAAGCCAGCTTTTACAGCATCCTTAATTACGGTACTTATGCTTTTCTCTTGGCTTACATTATTTGTAATGTAATTAAGCGTACCAGACAGAATAGCTTCAATCTTAAGTATTTTATCACCACTGTTGATGAGGTCGTTTAAGGTACTAATTACCGGAAGACCCGCAGCCACATTGGTTTCGAATAAGAAGCGAGTGTTACGCTTTCTCGCTACTTCTTTAAGTTTTTTATAATATTCGTAATTTACCGAGCAAGCCAGTTTGTTTGGTGTTACAATGGCAATGCTGGCATTTAATATTTTCTCGTAACTATCAGCAACAACTTTACTCGCAGTAGCATCTACAAAAATACTGTTTGGTAAGTTTGCCTCAATCATGTTGTTAATAAACTGAGGAAGATCAGCTACTTTACCTTTAGTTTCTAGCGTATTGATGCAATTTTCCGGATCAAATCCATCTGGGTTAATCAATCTCTTTCTAGAATTGGTAAGGCCAATTACTCTAATATCTACAGCGATTTGCTTCTTAAGCGTTTCTGATTGCTTTTCAATTTGTTTGATTAACGTCTTGCCAATCAGACCAGTAACTCCCGCTATAAAAATGTGTAAAGCTTTGGTTTTTGAAAGGAAAAAAGCCTCGTGAATCAGCTTTAATGCTTTCTCTTCATTGTATTTATTAATTACAATTGAAATGTTAAGCTCAGAAGCTCCTTGCGCAATAGCCAACACATTTACGCCATTACTTCCCAAAGCATTAAAAAGTCTTCCAGATACACCCGGAGTACTCTTCATGTTTTTACCTACTACTGCGATAATAGTCATCTGGTTTTCTACCAGCAGGTTATCTAGCTTTTTGCTAGCAAACTCAATAGCAAACTCATCTTTAATAGCCTTTTCAGCCTTTATTGCATCATTTTCTGCAATAGCCAAACTGATAGAATGCTCAGAAGATGCCTGAGAAATCAGGATTACGTTTACATTGCTATCTGCAAGGCAACCGAATAATCTTTTAGAAGTACCAGTTACACCAATCATTCCGCTACCACTTAAAGTAACAAGCGAAATGTCTTTCATAGAAGAAATACCTCTAATTGGCTTTTCGTCTTCTTTTGCTTTATCGCTAATTACAGTATAAATACCATTGGGATCAAAGGTATTTTTTACGTGTATAGGAATTTTGTTTTGATAAACAGGCTGTATACTCGGTGGGTAAATAACCTTAGCCCCGAAATAAGAAAGCTCCATTGCTTCCTCGTAAGAAATTTCAGGAATAGTAAAAGCCTTGTTTACTTTTCTTGGGTCGGCTGTCATCATTCCGTTTACATCCGTCCAAATTTCTAGAATGTCTACGTTGATGGCAGCAGCAATAATAGAAGCAGTATAATCTGAACCACCTCTACCAAGTGTTGTAGTTTCATTTTGTAATGATTTACCTACAAAACCCGGCACAATATGTAATTCACCTTGTGCAGCAATGAAGTAGCTCTTCATTCGCTGATTGGTTTCTTCAAAATTTACATTGGCATTACCAAAGTTTCTATCGGTAATGATTAAATCACGACTATCTGTATATCTTGCATCAATTCCACACTCTTTAAATGCCTCTGCAATAATTTGTGCAGAAAGCCTCTCGCCAAAACTCAGGATGAAATCCTTCATTTTAAGGCTTAACTCTTTTACTAGGTAGATGCCGTGTAAAATATCTTCAAGCTCGTTGAGGATGTACTTGGTTTGTGCAATTACTCCACTCTGTCTTTTAGCATGAACCAGTTGTTGAATAGCCTCAAGGTGACGCGTTTCAATTGTTTTGTAAAGTTCTTTATAAGCCTCCGTACCATTAGACGCCATTTCACTCAAATGAATTAACTTATCTGTTAATCCGCCGAATGCAGAAACTACAACAATTGCTTTTTCTTCTTTTAGTACTTTTTTTACGATCTCAATGACCTGCTTTATGCTTTCAGGAGTACCAACTGAAGTCCCACCAAACTTTAAAACTTTCATCTTTTAAAAAATAAATTAACCAGTCGACACTATTTCAGACAGATTTTTTAAAAACCTGAGATTTAATAGCTTTTTTTCTTGTTGTATACTCAATTATTCAAGAAAAATGTTTCTTATCTCGAAATTATTTTATTGAGCCTCGATAGGCACAAATTCAGTTTATATCTTTACCTTTTAATTTCGAGGTGCAAATTTGCAAAACATCATTGGAATAAAGGATGTTTTTTTGAAATATTTAAGTAACTAAACAGAAATTTAAAGTTTATTGTAAGAATAAATTTCTATAAAATATTTAGGAGACAAGGATGGTAGCTTATCGTGATTTTGAATTAGAAAATGGGTTGAAAGTAATTGTGCATGAAGATAAACAAATGCCAGTGGCAGTTGTAAATATCTTGTACAATGTTGGGTCTAAAGATGAAGATCCAAATAAAACAGGGTTTGCCCATCTATTTGAGCATTTAATGTTTGGCGGTTCTGCCAATATAGAATCGTTTGATCCACCTTTACAAAAAGTAGGCGGAGAAAATAATGCTTTTACTTCACCAGATATAACTAATTATTATATAACTCTTCCAGCAGATAATTTGGAGACAGCTTTTTGGCTCGAATCAGATAGAATGCTGTCGCTTTCTTTTGATCCAAAGGTGTTGGATTTACAGAAAAAAGTGGTGATTGAAGAGTTTAAGCAGAGATATTTGAACCAACCATATGGAGATGTGTGGCTCAAGTTGCGCCCAATGGTGTACAAAACACATCCGTATTTATGGCCAACCATTGGTAAAGAAATCTCTCATATTGAGCAAGCTACTATGGACGATGTAAAAGAATTCTTTTACAGATATTACCGTCCAGATAATGCGATTTTGGTAGTGGCTGGTAATGTAGATTTTGATGAAGTAAGAAGGCTTTCTGACAAATGGTTTGGCGAAATTCCAGCAGGTAATTTCAAGAAAAACATGTTGCCAGTAGAGCCAGAACAAAGAGAGGTAAGGCATATGGATATACAAGCAGATATACCTGTAAGCAATTTATACAAGGTTTACAGAATGTGTGCGAAGCAAGACCCATTGTATACCAGTACAGATTTATTGAGTGATGTTTTGGGTAGAGGTAAGTCTTCTAGACTTTATGAAACCCTTGTAAAGAAGGAAAACTTGTTTACCAACATCGGAGCTAATATCTCTGGTTCGGTTGATCCTGGGATGCTGATTATTTCTGGTTCAGTGTCTGAAGGAGTTTCTATAGAAGATGCAGACAAGCGAGTAGTTGAGTTGATAGAAGAATTGAAACAAGATGGCATTCAAGAAGAAGAGTTGATGAAAGTGAAGAATCAAGCCGAATCAACATTGGTTTTTTCTGAGGTAGAATTACTTTCAAGAGCCATGTCTCTCGCATTTGCAACATCACTTGGCGATACCAGCCTCATCAACAAAACAACTGATATGATTAAGAAAGTAAACCTTTCTGAAGTGATGGCAGTGTCAAAAGATGTTTTAAGAGCAGATAATTGCTCAACCTTGTATTACATGCCGAAAGATAAATAAGAAATATAAAGCTGCTTTTAGCGAGCTAAGAGCAGCTTTAAGAATACCTCTTTTGTCTTATTATGGCTTGCTGTTTTATTTTACTAGCGATATCCGGATAGTTTTCTATTACTTTATCAAACTCATTCTTTTTGAGTTTATATAGATCGCAATAAGTAACCGAGACAATTGTAGCACTTCTAGGTGTTTTCATAAACAGCGCAATCTCTCCAAAGAAATCACCTCCATGCATCATATTAATAATTTTGCCTTCGTCATCAATCACTTTTAAAGTACCTCTTACCAAAAAGTACATCGCACTGCCCACATCACCTTTACTAAAAATGATATCTTCTGGTGTAACCAACTCTGGTTCGAGAAACATGGCTATTTCTTTAATAAAGTTTTCTGAAACACCTTTAAAAATATCTATTTGCTCTACAATATCGCTTCTCAAATGCATAGAGAGCTCTTGTTGTAAATTATCTGGTAGTTTTTTCAAGAAATTGCTTTCGTCATAGCCGAGTCGGTTTTGCCAGAGGTAAGTAAAGTAATCTCTTATTTTATGTTGCAAGTGTGGAGGGAGTCTTCTCGACCGGATTAGTGCTTTTAATTTTTCTATATTTTCAAGATATTGAATTTTTGCCGGATCATTTTTAGCAATTAAGCCAGCCACGTTACCAATTACTAAACCATAAACTCCCACACCCATTAATTGTACAATCATGGTGTAAATGAGCTCAGCATTGTTATTAATATTTGGCGTAATGTCACCAAAACCAACAGTGGTTAAAGTGGTAACACTCCAATACAAAGCACGCACATAGTTGCTGGCATCATCAATATTGGGATCTTGTTTAATCAGTAATAACCATCCACAACTTACCCAGTGAGATAAATGAATAAGACAAAAGCCAAAATATAAGCCGGTAATGGTGGTGGAATATCTCACCATATAATACCTGAAATATTGGAGATAGCTTAATACTTTTGGGATTTTAGCTAGTCTGAGCAATGCTAGAAATGGTAATCCAAAAATGAGGTGAAATGGTATTACGGCTATAATATCAGCATATAACCACTTTTTAAAAGGGTTACTACTATTCACTTTTTCCTGAAAGTTGGTTTTAGATGAAGTATGAAGTATCTTATTTCTACAAACTAGAATATCTATTGCATAGATAGCATAGATACATAAGTTAATTCCACTAAGCCATTTATTGTTAAAAACCTTGTATTCAAGATCGAGAGGAATGACTATAGCCAAAAAACTTGTTGACGCGATAACAAGCGTATTCCAGATATAATCAAAAATTAATTTGTTATACCTCCATCTGTTCAGCAAATTTATTTTCATCTAGTAAAGCAGCATTTTAGGGAGTAGGAGCGTATTGAAAAAAATGGTTACTCCCAAAGCACACTAATTTATACTTTGATAGGGAAATACCTTATTTTTTATCAAAGCGATTTTAAGAAAAAAATGCATAATAGAAAATATACAACTAAGCAATTGCGATGTCTACTTACGATTTTTTTATTATCAGTAATCGTAAGTGCATGTTCTGAAGATGAGGATGTAGCTCCTTTAGATTCTACAGAAAAGGTAAACATCATTGTAGGACAAGATACCTACAATAAGTTTTTAAATGGAAATTATGTAACCGATCCTTTTACTATTAATGATGTAAATATTAATGGTAATTACTTAGAAGTTGAGGTTTCTTATTCTGGTGGCTGTGAAGAACACACTTTCGAAATGGTTTGGCCAGAGTCTGTTGATCAAATTTACCCGCCGAAAGTACCAGTGATTTTAACTCATGATGCAAATGGAGATTTATGTGAGGCTTATATAACAGAAACTTTAAAAATTGACCTCGCTGGCGATCAGTTAGATTACGATATAAAAACCATAAGTAATATTGAAATTATTGTAGTGAATGGTTCAGATAAGCAAAATCAAGTATCTACTAATGATTGATAAAATATTTACTTACTGAAAATATAGATTGTGTCAGATTAATTTTTCGGTTTTCCCAATACCGTACTAAACAAAAAACCACTCCGATGATTATCAGAGTGGCTTTTTTTATGGATTAGGTTTTATAATTATTGTTGCCCTTGTCCATCAATTATTTTTACCCAACCTTTCAGGTTGACTTCTTCATCGCTTTCGTTTAGTCTCACTGTTTGGAGTTTTACATGGTAGTA
>PBYL01000388.1 GCA_002729595.1 Thalassovita sp.
AAAGGAAGCGCTCTAAAAGGGAGATTATTCTGGATTTGTTTTTTTACATTCTTGATTTTTTCAAGGGTTTACCCTTGATCTCTTTTTTTATTCTTCAAGAATTCATATCTGTTATAGATACTTTATTATCAATCTGTTCTTAACACTTATGGGCAACCTAAACATCTTTCATTTTATATTTGTAGCTTATTGAAGCAAATCTTAAACTACGAGTAGTATAATTTATCTACTAAATATTAGTACTTCAGTGTTTAGAAAAGTTTCTTCAATTTTTAAATGTAACAATCTAAAGAAGTAAATATATTTTCTAGAACT
Source organism: Thalassovita sp. (assembly GCA_002729595.1). Taxonomy (GTDB): domain Bacteria; phylum Bacteroidota; class Bacteroidia; order Cytophagales; family Flammeovirgaceae; genus Chondrinema. The sequence continues at coordinate 316 of PBYL01000388.1, forward strand.
CAGTATTTATTTTAAGCTATAAACACTTTTCATAATGTGAAAATAACAATAGGTCTACTGCCTCAAGTTGTTATTTATCAAGTGTAGGTAGTGAAACTATAAATGTTGTGCCTTTTCTTGGTTGGCTTTCTACCAATATCTCTCCATTTAATTTATCAAGACATTCTTTTAAAATATATAAACCTATTCCAGAACCTGGTTTTTTATCTGTTGCTCTATAAAACATTTTAAAGATTTTTGACTGCAATCCTTCTTCTATACCTATCCCATTATCACTTATTTTTATTTCTGCTTTATGAAGCTTTGTCTTTATATCAATTGTTATTTGTGAATCTTTTCCATATTCCTTCAAAAACTTAAATGCATTCGATATTAAATTATTAAGGATGATTGTTATCCTTAATCTATCACTTATAAAAGTAGCGCTTTCGTTTACATTTAAATAAACCTTGATATTTTTATCAAGTATTATTTGTTGATACGCCAACAAGATTACATTGACTAATTGTTTAAATTCAATTTTTTCTCTACAAAGCTCTATCCTACTATTTCTTGAATAATCTAGAATATCATTTATAAATTGGTCAAGATTTGTAAGCGTTTTCATTTTTAACATATTCAGCTTGTGTATCTCAGCTAAATCATCTGTAGCTAATATTAAATTAGAAAGTCCAATAGCAGATGCAATAGGGGCCCTTAGATCATGAGTTACACTATATACAAATCTTTCTAATTTATTGTTGGCCTTTTCTAGTTCTGCATTTTTTACTTTGATCTCTTGAATCTTTTCTTCTTTTGCTATATTCACAGAAAAATCAAGATTCATTATTTGAGGTTGTAATACAACTATATAATAGTTATTTAAACCTTTTTCTTTATTTTCATATGGTATTATAGATACTAGATAATTTCGCTTATTATCAGAAATAATCTTTATATAACTTGGTAGGGATTTAGAACATTTTGTTTTCTTACAATTATCAAACACTCTATTAAACATCTCTTGATAAGGAGATTCAAAAACATCTTCAATAGTTTTTACCATCTTAAAAAAGACTTCCTCCTTTAAATCACTTGAAGTGATTATTACTCCCTCAATATCAATACATACAGCTATAGGCAAGCAATTATCTACTAAATATTTTTGGACATCATTTTTTATAGTATACATGCAGACACAATTATTTAACTCAATAAACAATTTGAGTTCTTACACAAAAACTGTCTATAACTTTAAATAAATCTTATAAATTAAGTTTATAATAAAACAACTGGAATATGTTATGATTAAAGTTGAGGTTAATATGACACTGATTATAAATGGTTGGACTCTTTAGGTATAAATCGCTATATTGAATGATAATATCTAACTCACTTTTTCTACTTACTAAGTTAAGATCTCTAATTTAAACCATCTATAATTTTTTTCAAAAATATGAATATTAAAAAAAGTATAAAAGAGTATATACCCTTGAATTTACCAAGGGTAAATCCCTGATTATAGATGGTATGTATACTTTTTAAGTAATACGCTGTTAGATACCCTAAACTTTTCAAAATCTCTTTTTTAATAGAAATGGTTTTTTCCTCTTTCTGAAACTATCCTGCTCACAATTTTTTCGTGGGGTTTCTCAATGACTAAACTTAAAATAATTATCCTATTTGCTAATTTAGGCTTCTTATTCATTACAAAAAGAACCTGTACAAGAAAAAGATAGCATGTAAAATAGATTATTTTCTAATGCCTTTTGGTTTGAGTTTAATATGGGTTAGCTCTCATTGTCTCATAGACTCTTCTATAAATGTTGCAAAAATTGCCTTATTTGGTACCTCATGACTACTTATATCACCACAGTATCAAGAAGGCATCATGGTTATCGGAAATATGATAGGAAGAGATATAATATGTTTGGTTTGTTAGATTTCTATGGTATTATACAAGAAATACATTGTAGAAATAGAAATCAAATCTTTATAATGCATTACATGCCTTCATAAATTTATCTTTTCTACGCACAGATACTTCCAGTTGTGTGCCATCTAAAAGGGTAACAAAACCACTTTTGGAATAAGCATGCACAAAGTTCAAGTTTATAAGATGAGAATTATGTATTCTAAAGAAGCCTGAATCTGACAGTAAGTCATCAAAATATTTCAAGGTTTTGGAAACTGTATATTTCTTTTTATCTACTGTAAAAATATGACTATAGTTTACATCTGCTTGGAATCGAATAATATCTTTTATATTCAGGAATAAATAACCTTCATTATAGTAAATACTTATTCTTTTTGAAGCATTTACTTCTGAAATATGTGATTGTAATACATTTAATCTTTCACTCAATGCATCTTGTTCTTTCTTTTTAAAAGCTTTTTGAATGGCATTCTCGAAATCCTCTGATTCAATAGGTTTCAATAAATAATCAATTGCTGAAAATTTAAAAGCCTGAATGGCATATTGTTCATAAGCAGTCGTAAAAATCAGGCTAAAATTTCGAAAGCTAATTGCCGATAATACATCAAATCCTGTCTGCTCGACAAGTTGAACATCGAGAAATACAATTTCAGGTCGGATATGATCAATCCCTTTTATTGCTTCTGCTGCTGTATTGAAACAAACAACTCTGACTTTTTCTCTATATGGTTCTAAGAGATATAGCATTCTGTCTGTACAATGTTTTTCATCATCAACTATGGCTACGATCATAAGCTTAAAAATAAGTTTCAAGTGGAACGCTTACCTCCACTCTGGTTCCCTTATCTGGTAATTTATCAATTATTTTGAGTTTACCTGTTGTCTTTTTTTGATTATTTAAAATTTTTAATCTGTTTTCTGTAATAGCAATTCCCAAGGATTTCTTAGCATTGTTTGCATTTGTCTGCCCTCTTCCGATACCATTGTCGTCAACAATACAAATCAACAAGTTATCCTCTTTTTTTATTTCAATTTCAATATAGCCCAGTTTATCTTTTTCGACAAAGCCGTGCCAAATACTATTTTCAATAAATGGCTGTAACAATAATGGAGGCACCAAGATATTTTCAGCATCTAAATTTGTATCTACAACTATCTTATAGATAAATTTTCCCGGTAAGCGTTTTGCTTCAACCTGTAAATACAATTCGATAAACTTTAAATCATCACTTAAAGAAATTTCTTGATGCTCAGAATTTTCTAAAACCATTCGCATTAACCTAGCAAATTTGGCCAAATATTCTTGAGCAGTATTTTGATCATTTTTCAAATAATAATCTGCTATTGAATTGAGAGAATTAAAAATGAAATGAGGATTAATTTGGGATCTAAGTGCTTTTAATTCTGTTTCAGATACCAATGCTTTGAATTCAGCTTCTTTTTTCTCTCTCAGTACATCTTGTCTTTTTTTGTATAATATAAAACCCACTACTGTTGCCAATAATAGTATTCCCCCACCTAACAATACATTGTTTTTAAGGGTAATTTGCCTTTCAATTTCTGCCTTTGCCAGAGTTCTTTCCTTATCAAAATCAAATTCCATTTGTTGTTGATTAATTTCTACCCTCCGGTTCTGATTGTTAATGCTGTCTTTCAGAATTGAAAATTTATTTTGCGCTTCTAGTGCTTTTTGGTATTCTTTCTTTCCAGAATATAAATCTGCTAGTGTGCCCCATGCTGATTTTTGCAGAAAAAGATTGCCCTGTTTTTCACTTAACTTTAATGACTCCAAGGCATAATACTCTGCTTTTTTCAGATCATTATTTTTTAAATATGCCATTGAAGCATTGGCATATGCTGTTGGACGTACAAACTCAATCCCATTGGCCTCAATGAGAGCTAAACTTTTTTCTGCTGACATAACAGCTGAATCACCTTCTCCAGCTTTCTCATACATCAGTGATAAATTGCTATAAAGATTGGCTTTATAAGTGAGATTACTTTCAACTAGTCCATTTGATAGCGCTTTTTGGTAATAAAAAATGGCAGAATCCACCTTATTTATAGAACCATAAACATTGGCGATATTGGCAGTGGCTGTAAGTGCTAATGATTTGTTATTATGCAAAACTTCCAGAAAATAATACAGTGCTTTATCATATTCTTCTTGTTCGTAATATATAGTTCCAATACCTCCATATATTCCCCATTGCAAAGATTTTAAATCTGGGTATTTTTCAGCAATAGTAAGTCCTTTATGATAGTAATCCAGAGCCTTATATGGATTTGAAAATGAATATTGAAAAACAAGAGCAAGCCTTTCATATGCCAACAAAATACCTTTGTAATAAGCTGCTCCTTCTGCAATTGCTAAGGTTTCATTAGCAAATTTAAGCAAAGTTGAATCTGATGGATTGGCAAAAAGAGCTTGTTTTAAAAAATCGTTTCTAAGATTAATAGTTGTAGTATCCTTTGCAGGTAGAGTTGTTATAAGATGGGATAGCGAATCCAGCTGATGTTGAAAATCCTGTGCATTTACTATTGATATTGAAATACTAACCAGAATAAGAGAAAAACCAAAGGCAAATTTCATACACACCTTGATAACAAATATATTTTGGAATTATTAAATCTACATACTTTCACAAATAATCAAGCTTTCCAAACAGAAAATAAATGCATGTCTACAGAAAATAAATCTTGCTTTGCCTCTACTCGATCTCTCCTTAGCTTAGATGAAAAATAAATTTCATTTGATGAATACTCAAAATATTTCCGGTTTTTTTACTAAAACTGACAAATCACTACTTGGTGTTTGCTGTAACATTTCATTAAAATATAATCTCCCTCCAATCCTCGTCCGGTTTGCCCTCATATTGTTGACTTTTCTTTTTATTCCCATTGGAATTATAGTTTACCTAACCCTCTTTTTAATCTTCATAAAGCAGATGAAAAGAGCTGTAAAGTATGCGATAATAGGTTGCCTTTTAGGAATGCCTTTGAGTTATTTTTTCCAGTCAGAAATGGTTCAAAATCTTGCTGGAGGTATAACAGGATATATGATGAATTTTCTGTCAATAGCAAATGAAATGGATAGGTATATGGGCAATGGGTTGAGCATTGTTTGGAATGGTATCTTAGGCATTATGCTATCTGGTATTGCCGGAGGTATTGGTGGTTATTACCTAGAGAAAAATAAACTTGATAAAAAAAATATATAATGCATGACTCACTTTAAGACACTTCTTCTTTTATGTATTTCATTAATTGTATGTACAGGTTGTTCCTCCAAGGATGTTGATCCTAAAATAGACAATCAAGATGAATACTTTTTCAAGTTTAAAGTTGATAGCAATCTTGTGGAATATGAATACAAATCTGAGACACAAATTAATCTTACAGGATTGTTAGGATATGATGTTAATTCAGGGCAATACACCTTGAACATAGCAGGTATTGACAATATATTTGAAACTACCTTCACCAACAGATTAACAATTTTTATTGGAAACTCCTCAGAGCTATCTACTGGTGTAACCTATTCCAATATCTCTGAACAAGGAGATGAAACTCCAGATTTTATTTTTTTAGTGGGGTATTATGATATAGAAGGTAATCTCTATTCAGCTGGGTTAAATACTATAGCAGAATTGTATAAAACAACTTTTGTAAAACTTTCTCAGATTACTGAAACTCAAATTAGTGGTACTTTTTCTGGTACTCTGCTCCAGTATGATACCAACGGAGGCACATTAAAACTACTTGACTCAGTAGTCATTTCAGAAGGAGAATTTAATGTGCCTATTATGAATTGAAAACTCGCTTTTTACTCCTATAACTTTTTGAAACTTTTATTTCAATCCTAATTGATAATCAAACATAATAGCCCATTATACGCTTTTTCTGCATTTTTATAACATCATCTTCTCCTATTCCATTTTCTAACTGCAACTCAAAAGACTCAAACGATTTGTACACTACTATCCAACTATCAAATTTTTAAAACTACTTGTATTCGACTTTGAAATACAAAAAATTAACTAAAATCGCTTTTGGTATTTCTACGCAATAGTAGTTCGGCATAAACCCTTCAATGCCTAGCTTCTATCCTTTTATTCCACATCCTCTATTGCTTGCAGTAATACACTGCAACCGAAAAATGAAGCAAATTTTTGTTTCATTCAAATTCTTACAATCATGTCTTACAAAAAATTCGATCCTAATTATGTAGCTGAAGTTAAAATCTCATACTCCTCAAAAGTACCAGCTAGTAAAAGACCTACTATTACATCTTCTGCTTCAGCTGCTGAAATCTTAAGAAAACACTGGGAACCTGGACAACTTGGCTTTGTTGAAAGTTTTAAAATTCTATTACTCAACCGTGCTAACAAAGTATTAGGTATTTACACTGTTTCTACTGGAGGTATTTCTGGTACTGTGGCTGATCCTAAAACAATCTTTATTGCAGCGCTAAAAAGTTCTTCTGTATCATTAATACTTTGCCACAATCATCCAAGTGGAAACATTAATCCTAGCCAAGCTGATATAAATTTAACTAACAAAATTAAAGAAGCTGGTAAGCTACTTGATATTTCTGTTCTCGATCATATTATTCTAACAGAAGAAAATTACTTCTCTTTTCTTGACTCCGGGTTATTATAATTTAAATCCCGGCAAAAGCCGGGATTTTTTTATAATTCTAAGTTGAAATCAATTCGGATAAAAAAATATCTCCGGGGATTTTGGATTCCGGTTAATTTAAAATATGTCTATTGCATGAGTAAATACATTACTAATCTAACCCTATAAGTTCCTGTATACAATTCATATTCTCCACTATCTAAAACTGATTTTGCACATTAGATCAATGATCGACTTTAATCATCTTATTACTTTAAACAATGCATCCTGATATCATTTTTTTTATGGCAATCGAAACGCTATAAACCTCTACACCAATCCGAATTTCGATTATATTTTTATTATATTTTTTCTAAAGAAAAAATAACTTTTCTTATACAGACATCTCTCCGATGGACTGCCCCCTTATATATTTTTAATATATTTTGGGCAGTCTATCGGGAATTTTAAAAAGTTCTGTAAAATAATCTTTAAACCACTTATCATGCTGAATACCAGCACTTTACAAAAGTGTGACTTATTCCTACATTTGAAGATATGAAATATCTAATATTGTAATTATATTTTCGATTATATTCAATATATATATTCTTGAGAAAATCGCCCTTACAGATATATTCAGAGCACTTTTTGACTATAATTTTTCTATATTTTTTTCTATAATATTTCACAAAAAAAGATGGTAGATTTATTTCTGCCTATAATATGAGACTATAATTATATTTTTGATTATATTTAATTTATATCTTTTTGAGGAAATAAGCCCCTCAGATACTTCTAGAACGTTTTTTGACTATAATTTTTCTATATTTTTTTCTATAATTATCTTTAAAATGAATCCTATATACAAACCTGTCCAATTAGATGTACAAACTCACAAAAATTTAACGCTTCTAGCAAAAAGACATAAAAGAAGTATTAAGCAATTCACTATAGACATGATCGAGTTTTTTGAAAAAACTGGGATTGATCCCACTGATGCGAAAGCTTCTTCTTTAACTGAAGCTGTACAAAACCTAAAAAGCGAAACACTAAAGATCAACCAATTAAATCAGGAAATACAAACTTTACACGACACCATTAAAAGAGGCTTTTCAATCGTAACAGATAATCAGCAAGGATATACCAATTCTACTAAAGATGCACTAAATTTATTAATGGCTGAAATTATCAAAATAAATCAATAACCTTATTTAATTCCTATTGCTCATGAGATTTCTTTTTGAGGATAAATTATTGTTGCTGAAAGTATGTGTTAAAAACTTCTTTTTTAGAGTAGTACTTCTTTTACTCTCATTTTTCTTTCCAACATTTATTGCAAATGCATATGATACTGTATTTGTAGCTACCAACTTTACTACCCATTTATTATTTGAAGATTCTATCATTCATACGGAATGTTTGCCAGCAATTTCTCCCGTTTATGATGAATCTGGATTTATGGTAGACTCTGTAATGCAAGTAGGATTAAATATCGATCACAATAAAATATATCTTTATGCTAATACCAATCAATTACCAGATGCTAATTTGTATGTAGAAACTACTACTGGTATCTACATGTTTATCCTTGTTTATAAAGAAACTCCTCAAAAACTTTTTTCCCATATTGAAAGAAACAGAGCCATCTATGATAATAAAACGGCTAGTAATAATATAATTATTACAAATAGTATGGCTGAAAATACAGCACCATTAATTCAAGAAATAACAACTAATACAACTCCTGAGAGGAGAAATAATAATAGTAGCAAATTTGATAATCAATGTGAGCAAATTATACAGAAAGAAAAATTTCAAACTGCTACTGCTAAAAGAGATATGAGGATAGAGTTTGCTGTAAGTTATCCTTATACTTCAGGTGAATATACCTACATTCATGTCTATTTAAATAATCTGTCTAATATTCCTTTTAATCTGAGAGGAGATATTTTATTTATTTCTAGTGAAAAAAGTAAAATAAAAAGACAAACTGTAACAGAAATAAAACATGATCCTGTATTTGTCTATAATCAAAAATCAGAAAACATTCAAAGAGGATTCCCACTACATACCATTTATGTTTTCAAAAATTTCACCTTACAGGATAGTAAAAAGCTTTCTTTACATTTAATTGAGAAGGATGGAGGGCGAGATATTACACTTACTTTAAATCATAATTATCTTCTAAATGCCAAGAATTTATAACCTATATTGACTTCATTTATAATCTAGGTTTCACATTTCTTAGAGTATGATTACTATTTAGAGTTACTAATGAATTATTATTCATTGTTTGTTTTGTTTCTACTTTCATCTCAATAGCTGCTTTTTGGTTTTGATCTCGACTGATTGATTCTTCTAGTTTTTCAACGTCATCAGTATACACATGGCAACCTTTATTTCCTCTACTAACATCCACATACCACTGTTTTAACCCTGCAGCTTGGTGGCTATCTCCTGATATTACAGGAATAATATAGTTTAAGGTACTGCCCTGAATGCTATGAGAAGTACGGGTATATGCATAATCTAAAAAACCAAAATCTTTTGGAAGCCTAATTCCATTTTCAAACTCTAACTCTTTGCTATGAAATGCCTTCACTTTAAGAATCTGACCATTATATACTCCATCTTTTTTTGAGTTAAAATTTATTTTTATCATCTCACCTTTTGCAACTGCCATTTTTTCCTTTCCATACACATTAAATTTAATGGCCTCACTAATGGGTAAGACTGCTTTTTTTTGAGTTTTCAAATCTTTTATAAAAATACCTTTATGATCTATACTTATTACCTCATGCCTACTAGACTTTACAAATCCTTGCTTTATTCCATCTATTCCTTTTGAGTTTTGAATAAATTGAATAATGTGACCTCTTTCATAGTTACTTGTATCTTTTCTTTCTGCTATTGTCCAATTTTTAGACTTGTAGACAAACAAAGATTTATCTTTATTATCTAAGAGTTTTCGATCTTTCAGTTCCTGCCTAATTGCAAAAGATATTTGATTTTTTTCTTTATGAATAGGTGCGGTAGCAGCAACAGTCATTCCCTTTTCTGATAAATTAGCATATTTTTTTGCTACCTCTTTATAAATATTATCTCCTTCTTGATGAATCCATTCAAGTCTTTTTAACTGATCTAATGAACCCTTGATCTTACCTTGAGTGATTGCTTCTACTGCAATTTTATAATCCCCCTTTTGCCTCCATATGTGATTAATTTCTGCTATGCTCACAGAATCTTTCATATACTTAGAAACCATTCGAAAGGGATTTCCTCTAACAACAGATTCATGTTGGGTTTCATCTCCCATAAGTATAACCCTAGAATTACATTTTTCAGCTAACTGAGCTATCTTCAACATAGATTTTCCACCTAATAACCCTGCTTCATCAATAAGCCATACTTTACCTTTAGCTTCTTCTTGTAAATGAGTCGACTTCTCAAGTATTTGAGTAGTATTCACATTTTTAAATCCATCTTTTACAAGTACATCTACAGCATTGGTAGTGGGAGCAAATGCCATAAAATCCTTTCCTAAAAGTTCTCGTAATTCCTGACAAGAAGTAGTTTTACCCACTCCTGCCCTACCTTTCACTAAAGTAAATCTATCTCGTGAAGAAAGTACATGCTTAACTGCTGCTCGTTGACCTTGGTTTTCCTTACATTCTTTCTGCAAAAATTCATGCTTAAATTGGTATTGAGTAGCATCTTTAACAATAGGATGTAAAATATTTAATCCTTTTTGAAACTCAGAAAGGATTTTAAGCTCTTCTTTAATAACCTCTATCGTAGTGACTTCTGCTACTCCTTTATAATCTTTCCCAAATTTCAATTTTTGGTTTTCTATACTAGCGATCTCTATCTGTTTTACAGTGGTTTTACCAATTCCATTTATAATGGCATCAGCCATAAATCTACCTTTCTTTACTACACTATTTCGTTCAAAATTGGATTCGATAGCATAGTTCAAAGATTGTTGAGCAGCTACACTCTGTTTTAAATAGTATTGCTGAGAAACTTTATCATTTTGATTTTTTACAAATTGTTTTAACCTATTTTCTTTAATCTTCTTAAGTTGCTTTCTGTCTTTACTACTTAATTGAGCATTCCAACTCTCCATTAATAAAACTTCTTTAGTTTTAATTTTTTTACCTCGGGTAAACTCTCCTAACTTGTCTCGTTCTTTATCTGAAAGTAGTCGTCCTTTTGCTTGCTGCAATTTCATCTCTGCATTTTTAACCTGTGTGCTTCTCTTAGAAAATTTTTCAATCAACGCTTTTGAAAAGCCCTTAATCTCCCATTTCTTACCTTTCCGTTGAATTTCATATCCTAGTTGTTGCAAATGTTCAGCAAGCGTCGAATGATAAATGGCTTCATAATAGGATAAGCTCGAGATTACATTTCCAAATTCTGCTGCTTTCCATATACCGTCATAGTTTCTAGTATAATTCCAAAGCAAAATATGACTATGTAAAAACATATCTTCTTTATGATTACCTACTGCCCTTGCCGTATCATGGTTAAATACACTCGATAATAAATTTTCAGTATCTTCATTGGCAAAAGAATTTTTTTTGAGTCCAGCTCTTTTTCTTGCCTGTACTTCTAATTCCATATATTTCAACATAGTTTCTACAGCTTTACAATGCGCTTGCTTTATACTATCATCTTTTAGTAAGGCCCATGTAATTGAAACTGATTTTGGAGGAGCTATTACCAACTCTTCATTTAACCGAGGGTGTTTAATATCCCTCACTTTAAGTTTTTCTCTAGTTACTGGATGCCGATTCATGGCTAAAGCATCATACTGTTCTTCTGTTACAGCACCTACTAAACCTAACAATTCCGCTCCTTTACCCACCCACTTACCTTGTGAACTACCACCTTCCTCATGATAGTTGAGATGTTCTTTAAAATACTGTTTTTGAGATTTCTGAGTATGGGAGTCTTTCCAATCTCTTGAAACATGTCTAAGCATTAGTGAGATTATTACAATGAATTTAATTGTTTTCAATTAGCTTTTTGAGTTACAGATTGTCTAGTATTTTGACCTGAGCAAAAACTTTTAGCATCATTTACAATCAATTCTACTTCATCAACAATCTTTTTTTGTACAACTGATAATTTATTCTCAAAATCATCTGTGTCTACTGCATCACATAGATCATTCTCTATCTTCTTGGAAGGATGTTGAACATATTTTAGCCTGCCTTTAGAGAGTAACCTATAGCCCTCTTTAGTTTGGGTAGATGCTATTACCTCTCCTTTCCTTAAATCACTAAACTCACCAGGCTTTACTCTAGGTTTATTTACTTTTCTGGTAGTACTACTTGTTTTATCACTCCCCTTTTGTTTAGTCTCACTTTTTTCATCTACCTCATCGTCCCCAAATATCTCACTCATTTCTTTAGCAGTTTTCCCTTTTGAGTTCATAACAATCAAGTTATAAAAACCTTGAAAGAACTCTTCCGCCGTATTTTTTAATTCTAATCCATAAGTATGGCTATTTTGCAATGCTGCGATTATACTACCTCCACCTTCTCTTACTGTGGTGAGTATATGGTTTAAGTCAGGAATGATATATTTACTCAGTTCTTCAAAGAGCACAAACCATTCTCTTTTCCCTCTGTTTCGCATCTTATTCATGCCTATTGATACAATTGTTGAAATCAATGGGGAATAAACTGTTTGCATATCTTCATTACACCCAATTGCCAAAACTCCACCATTCACATTGTTGTTTAGATCTAAAGAAAAGTCATTGCGTGTGAGCAAGTACATAGAAGGTTTATCATCAATCTTGGTAAGAAAGCTTCGCAGTTTCCCCAAGGTACCACTAGCTTGTTCACCTGCACCATTGGTAATACAACTTCTAATATCTGCAACCATAGGTTGGATATCAATATTTTCAGCCATCATTGGTAATACTTTTTCTAACTCAAAATGGCATACTAAGCGAATAAGATGAGGAATGGTACAATAAGCAGGATATGATTCTTTTAAAAAGAAAATGATAGCAGCAAGTAAACTCTCTGCCGAATCAGAAAAATAAGCATTTCCTGTATCTTCTGCCCTGGCTAGGTTTTTATGTAGAGTCATAGCTACTAGCTTTGCTTTAGCCATATTATCTACTTCTTTAAGGGGATTGCATCCTAATGAATGTTCTGGATTATGAAATGACAAATAATAAAATGGGTATGACAAATTGTATTTACCATACTTTTCCAAGTAAGTTGCATAGGCTGTTTCAGCAATGTCGTGTTGCTTGTAATCTACTATTATTCCACATCTTTTATTTAAAATGAAACTATGAACGATTTGCTTTAATATAGTGGTTTTACCAAATCCAGATCCACCAATTAAAAGTATATGATTTGTCCAGTCAGTGATATTTAGCCATCCTCCCTGAAGATATTTCATTGATAAGGCCATAGGGGAATTTGCCTTTCGATGTATTTTGAATTTGACTTTCCGTTTATGATTATGCAAATTAAATATTGCTATAATCCCCAGAATATTTATCAGCCACATCAAACTATAAATAATCAAATCATACCCCTGATGTATATAATGCAAGAGACTATAATAATTAACTTGAATTACTACTCCTGCAACCAATAAAAGAATCCCTAAAAAAATATTACCTCCATATTGTTGCCAATGACTTTTCCATTTAAATGCAAAGGCAATCAATATTATTAATTTAAGAACTACAAAAATTATTGAGTCAAAAAAAACTGTGATCAAACCAGAATAAAGAACATAGCTTTCAAGCAATATGAAAGCTGAACCAAGAATTAATAAAGTAGTAGTAATTATATCTTGATAAATAAAAGTGGGTAATTTAATTTTAGTTTCAGGGCTGTTTTCAGTTTGCATGTCCACTAGAATCAAAGGAGACATCAATAAAAAAAATAAGCCAAAAGGAAGAATTATTGGAAAATAAATAAAGATGATAGCATATAAAGCAATAGCCAAGATTGTAGTAATGAGTGATGCTGTTTTACTACTTTTTTGCAAACAGGCTATAAAAATACTGAATGAAGGCAACAGAAAAGTTAACATCAAGAAGACCTTCTTAATGATTTCTACAGGAATCTGATGATAGATTGCTAGAAACTCATCAGTTGCTAGGTTCATTTCTATTAGCCAAATTACAAGCAAAACGCCTATAATAATAAATTGAATAAATACCATAGAAATAGTATCTCTCTTATGATCTTCCATTCCTTAAAATTTAAGATTAGTATATATTGAAACTTTCAAGGTTTTAACAATACCTCTGTTTTTGCATTGAGCACAATAGATGATACAGCAATTTTTTTCTTTGCCGCATTAATAGTTACATTTTGTAAAAGAGGAATCGCAGAAGTATTGATAGTTGCACCTGAACTACTATTAATCGCATCCATTTTGACTTCACGTGCTAATTGTTGTTCTATTAAGGAAGGAGCAAAAATACCTCTTGTATTGTCACCAACATCATATGCATGTAAAACCAAGTTATTTGTTTGGATTTCAATTTCTAGTCTATCTTGTGCAAAACTTACCATACCATATAAGAAAGTTCCAGCACTAATTTTTTTTCCTTTAATAATAGTATCTTTTATTACTACAAGTGTCACTCTTGAGCCGTCTCTAACTTTGGTTTTCTCCCACACTTGAGCCATTATCTCAATACTACCCCTATCAAATGAATGGTTTCCAGAAGTTGGACTACCTTGTTTATACCTTCTGAAAATTCTAATTTTTGATGTTGATTGCTTCACTGATAGACTATCAGATACTGAAGATATTTTAGCTTTAGGTCTTCTATTTTCTTCTTGTGTCTGAGTAGTAACACTAGTTTCAAGAATGACTTTTGTTTTTTGTTTTTGGCTTAACTTAGCTTGATTAACATTAACTTCTTGCTGGCTATAATCAGCCATAGCAACAGTATCTTCTTTTTTACTTTCTGTTTTTTCTTTAGGAGACAAAAAACTAAAAAAACCTGATGTGCTATCTTTTTTAAATCTACCTTGTAACTCATTATAACCACTTGGCTTTCTATCTTCTGCTACCTTAAAAAAGTCTTCATTATTCTGCTTATCAAGCACTTCTTTTTTTTCACTATTAATATAAGTTTCTTGTGTATCTGTTGATTCTCTTACACTAATTTGTCTAAACTGATAAGCACTTAAAAGTAATGGTACTGTAGCTATAATGATTATACGAAATATTGTGAATTTCACTTTAAAAAATTCCATGGTATTCTATATATTTTTCATTAGATATTTAAACCGATGTACCAGCTTTTATTTAAAATATTGGACTGATATCTACTATTTTCATCTCCATAAGTATCGCTCCATCAGTGTTTATAGAATTATTAATGGACAAATCCATAATTTTGAAGACCAGAAATAAATTACGCTTATTTACTTCTTCTGCATTGATATAAAGAGATTGACTGCCATATACTACTCCAAACGCTGGATCTGTACTCATATCAATTGCTATAGAATCAATTTGAACTCCTGTTCTTGCAGATGTGTAACTCCCTAGAATATCAATCATTTTTTCTTTTTGATGTTGAGATTTCACATAATTTAAAGCGCCTTCACTAAGAAGGCTTTCTGCTTGTATGAGCTGATATTCATAGTTTGAGCTTTTTGCAGCAAAACAGAGTCTATAAACTTTTTCCACATGATTCATATATTGAAACTTTCTTTGATATGGAGTATTAATACACCGACTATAAGCCTCATTCACCTCATTTTTATATTGCATATAGATTATTGCCACTGTTAGCATACAAACTGCAGAAAAAACTAACAACATATTTCGCAATAAATCAAAATCGCGTTTATATCTTGGTAATGAAAGTACATCTTTTAAGGCAGGTACTTTAGTAATCTCTCTTCGAGTTTTCATAAAAAAATAGATTTGGACTGTAAGATTGATAATTTCCCTATTTCACCTTAAGACCAAAAGCAGCCAATTTTTTGCCGACTGGAGTCGCTTGTATCAAATTGGAGGTGAGTGTCATGGAAGAATTAAAAGCTTGACCTATTGTATCTCCTGTACCTATAATTAACCCTGTTAAATAAAATGCCGAAACATATAAACCAAAGATGGATACATTCAATCCTAACCGTCCAATAACTTCTGTCAGTTTTACATCATTTCTAAGTGGGTCTCCAGTTTGTAAAAGATTTGTAAGCATAATCTCATACACATTGGCATTTAAAATATGTAGTACTGTAAATACAAATAATGTCTGTACAAAAGCTCCCATCCAACGTAATCTTGCCTTTTCAAAATAAGGTAAAATAGAAAAAGCCAGTGCAAATGGACCAAGTGTGAACAGTATTCTATGAGATACTAATGCAAAAATCTGAACTGAGGTCCCTACGATGTAACACAAGCAAACAAATATGCTATCGATAAGTAAAAAAATTATCTTTTTGTAATTTAGATTGATCAATACATCCCAAGCATTCATTTTAGTACCATCTGGTTTTAATATTTCTTCTCCAGACAATAAAGCCTCAGCCTTTTCTTGATTTAAAACACCAACATTCTCCAACTTTACATTTTCAACAATATCGTTCATATCAGGCGCTGTAGCAGTATTAATTGCCTCTATCAAAAAATCTACGAAACTGAAAATTGGATAATAAGCCCATATGATACCTATTACAATCAATCCTTTAATTACTCTTGAAACATCGAAGTATTTCTCTCCACTTGATTGCAGTGTAGTTTTTAAGTAGTTGTGTCCAAAATCTATCATAAAAAATACTTTCGCCACTAATCCAGATATTATGATCATTTTCACAGTATGATCACTTACTACATTAGTAACTATATCAGCCTTTAGCATTTCTGATATCACATCTTTCATATCAGTTGAATTTTGTTTTCAGGAATTTATAATGAGTAATAAATACAAATTGAATTACTAATAGCGAGATAAACTGCTCATTTCAATGGCAGCTTTTTTCCAATCTCCTTCTTCATCTAAACTATTTCTTACCTGGTTTACAGCCTGATTTAACTCAGCTAAAGTCTGTTGAGCTTCTTCAAATAAAACCAGCGCATCATTCATCGTTTTAATTCTATCACTTTGAGTCATCAAAACATCACTCATGAGAACTATATTAACAAAGTCAATTGAAGCTGTCATTTTAACTATTGCTACATCATAATTAAAACTAACAAAACAATTACTTGCAGCAGCATCCATATTTAATGTAAGATCTTTTGTCGTACAAACTGTACCCTCTATGACTGTTAATAAACGACGCATTGTTTGAAGGTTTTTTGCCCATTCTACTTTTTGTAATGCTTGTCTAACCTTAGCTTCTGCTTTTTCCATTGCTGCAATTGTAGCATTCATCGCTGATACTATTCCGTTTTGAGTCCCCATTTGAGATTCTAATATTGGAGCTGATACTACTCCTTGCGCAAGAGATGAGTTACTTTGCACACTCAAGGCTCCTATTATGATGATTAAAATGTATTTCCTCATTTGATATAGAATTTTCATTATTGTACTCGAACATTCTCAACTTCTTGGTTAATTGCTGCTCTGATATTACCATACTTTTCTTCTAAGGCTTTAATTTCTGCTTTTTCGCTGCCTACACTAGAATAGACTTTTCGAGTTACTGGAGATACATCATAGTAAAATAACTTGGATATAGAACCGATGCCTTTACCTACTTTCACAAAGAATTGCCTACGTTCTTTACCTCCAGTCTCCATTCCTTTCAATAGTCGTAAATCCTTATCTGTTAAATCGAGTATTTCTCTTTTCTTATCAATATATTGGTTATCAAAAAGCACAAGTATTTCAGTATTATCTTTAATTTGATTGGCGACACCCACTTTGGCTAGCTTCTCTAAATCTTCTGCTCCTTGAGTTCCTGTATAGACCCTTCCACCATGCTTCTGTTGCGTTGCATAAGAATATCCTACAAACCTAGCCAACACAGGAGATAGAAATATTTTGTGAGCTTCATCAATAATAAATAACTTATCACAGCTAGGGTTTGCTATCATCATTTCATTAACTTGTTGCATCATAATTGTTCCCACAAGTGGTAAAAGCGTACTATCATTTTCAATAGCTTTTAGATCATAAATCACAAGTGGCTCATGTACAGTGAGTGCATTGTTATGATTGAATAAAAATCCATATGTCCCACTTGGTAGATAGGCTTCTAATACTGTTTTAAAAGAAGTAAAATCGAAAAGCCTTTTCTTATCACTCGTCAATTTTCCTTCAAACTCATTGATGTAATTGAAGAATGTTGTTATTTCTGGATTTACTTCTTGATCATTCACATAATCACTATAATATTTGGCAATCATATTAATCAGGATAGCTTCAGTATCTGGTGTAATACCTTCGTCCCTTTTCCACATCATGGTTAAAATAGTTCTTAAGAACAATGCCTTACCATCATCTAATAAATACTTTCCATAAGTATCTTTGGGTGTTAAAAACAAATTAGTACCAAAACTATCTCTCTCCTGCAAATCAAGATATTTTGCATGATTAAACTTTCCAGAATTCTTTGAGCTATTTCCAATATCGCACTGAAATACATATTCACCTCTCGCTAATGATTCTTCAATTTGACCTTGTAACCAGAAACTTTTTCCAGATCTGGTTTTACCCACAATAAAAGCATGATTAGATGGGGCTATATTTTTCGGAGGATTTTTGATATTGAATAACACTGGTCGCCCAAAAAGATCTGTAAATATGCTTCCTTCTGGATCAGACTTGTAATGTCCTTCTGTATGGAGATAATTAACTGCCTGTTCAGTAGTACTAAAAAAAGTACGGTAATTAGCTTTCATATTTCCAGGACAGCTACAGAAAAAAAGATTAGCAGTATCTCTGTTTTCAACTACTGCATGAGCACTTTTCATATTGCCAAAAGCTGATTGAGTAAGGTTTGCATATCTGTTCAATACCTTTTCATCGTCATGATTCAATATCACATTTACTGATAATCTACATGCTCTGTATTCTTCCTGTGAAATGTTTTTAATATATCGATACAAATCTTCTTGTTTGTCTATGGCTGATTCTATACCAAATACAGAAAGGAAGTTCAACATCATTTTCTCCTGATTTTTCTTAAACATCACTTTTTCGTTATCAAGCACCTCAATTGAAATATTTAGAACATGATTTACAGGTAAACCCAGACTTATTGGAAATGACATTGTACTTCCCAATCGGATTATTGAAGGTACTTTTACTCCATTTTGATACACTTCTGGAGAAAACATTTTATCAGTATTATAAAATGAACCCACTTCTTGACCTTCTTTAGTAAGTGATAATATTTTTACAAACTGATTACCCACTTTAAAATATTCTCCTGCCCTACCAAAATCCATATTTTGAATAATAGCTTCTCTTGCATCTGTTGATGGTGCATCATAAGTAAGGTTAAAATAATCGTGAAAAGCATTGAGTAACTCAATACTTTTCAACGGAATCGCTTTAATATGCGGAATCATATTTAAAGCATTTTTAACTGTTTGATACTCTACTTCACATTCTGCAATGTATTGATCTACTTTCTTAAAAGGTCGACTGTACATATAACTTAGTGCCCTGATATATGGATTATCTTGTATAGGTGATATCCGCCCACTACTATATCTGTTAGAGAAGGTTACATAAAGATTCACATACTGGCGCATTACAGGTCTAAAAGTATAATATCTTTGATTTGCTTGACCAGTATACATAGTCGTGTGATAATCACTTGGCAGCTCAAAAGGCTCAACATAAAAAAAAGATTGTTGATGAACCAAAGTTCCTGCTTTTAAGCGGTGAAGTAAATGATTAAAACCTTCGTAAATGCGATTGAAATCTTCAATGTAATGTGTAAAGACTTCTGGTAATTCCAAACGAAAACCATAAGTAATATCTCCATTACCATTTACCAAACAATTATGTTTGATTTCTTGAATGGGACAAACCTTGGCAAATTCAGTACCTCTAAACTCAGTCATGAAATCAGTTTTTTTAATGTTAAACTAGTATCTACAATATGTTTGGGAGATCGGAAAAATACCCATGCACTACTTGTGTAATCAATGTTATGATCAAGCTTTTCTTGGCGTCTTCTTAAAATGTAAGTGAAGAATATCACTAAAGGAATAATTATTATCAAAAGCCATTGATTGATTATTAAACACACTGATGGAATAAAAGCAGTGGTAAACCACTGCTCAGAAGTTAAACCAAAAAAACGAATGGGTAGATTCATTTTCTTTTGGGTATAATAAGCTTGCACTTCCATCTCTATTTAAAGTTCTACCCAACCAAAAAAGATTGAACTAAATATGGCTGCTACTACCCACGAGATTGCAGCTGTTTTAGCTTTTTGACTACTGTTAGCAAGTAGGTAAATAACCCAGATCAAACCAGCACCTAAGCAAGCTTTAATACCCCAATCGAATATCCAATTTATTGTGGCACCCTGAGAACTCAAAGCTGTTTTGAATGCAGATAAATCACGTTTATCTGCTGCATAAGAATTAAGAGGAAATAAGACTACTGAAAGAAAATAAAAACTAAACCATTTTGCCTTTTTAAAAATAGTTTTCATAATAAAAAAATTAAGATTAATGAAATGAATTTGGACTATTAAAATCAATAAATATTGATTTATTTTTCTGCTTAATTAATGCTGGGGTTTTGAGGTTTTGTACACCTTCATTAGCTCCCTTACGATGTACATTTGTGGCTTCTATTATTGAATTATCAGCAGATACGAAATTGGCTTCTGTTGACTCCATAGTATGCACATCAGGCTCAACTTCTGAATAAGATTCTTCTTGAGTACTCGCAATTAGTTTATCTGAATTGTCTTGTAAATAGAAAAACATGAGACAACCTAATACCCAAACTGCTGAAATGATAAGGGAAAATAGCATCGTACATTTTAATTATGTTCCCTTCAAACATAGTATCTATAGATACCAAAATGCTTACCTATTCAAATAGGTAAGCATTTTTTGCAAATAGGTTAATAATTTCTAAAAAAGGTAAACATTCGATTTTATCAAAAAAAAGCAATATTATCTCTTATTCTTATATACTGAGGGAGTACAGCCCTTATATTTTTGAAACTGCGAAATAAAATGTTTGACTGTATTATATCCTACCTCATAACTCACCATTTTAATGGTGACCAAATCATCTGTATCCAGCAAATTACAAGACTCTTGTATGCGTAAAAAGTTCAGCATGTCTGTAAAGTTTTTGTATCCAGCAAGTTTCATAATATCATTTAAATGATGGCGATGCACTATTAGTTTTGATGCTAATTCTTCTGCTTTTAAATCTGATTGTTTATAAAATTTAGCTTCTATTAATTCACTCAATCTTATCAGCGCTTTTTCCTCATAAGAACTTATTTTATTTGACTCCTCAAACTTTGTATTTTCAACACTATCTTTACTTGCTTCCTCTACTGTTTTTTCTGATTGAAATTTATAGTATGTGATAATCACAGATACACCAAAGGTGTAAATAGGTAATACAGTTAAAACAAATGCCAACATGTGATATGATTTGCCAGTAAAGTATGCTAATAAATTTTCAAATAAGTTAGATGTATAATTAGTTTGCAGGCTCCAAAATATCAATACCAACAAACTTATACATGTTAGTAACCAACTAATTTTATAAGGAGGTCTCATGGCTTTAAGTTAAAAATTGCTTAGTTTAATAGTACTAAATTAGTAGTAAATAAATAAACTTAAAGTATGCATAATTGGAAAAAGGCAACACTATTCTTTACGCTCATCTTCATGCTACTTTTAACAATACGTTCGATTTTACCATCATCAATTGTAAATAAAGTTCAACCTCAATCGACTATTATCAAGTCTCAAAAAACTGTTGAAAAAGAAATTATTCTACCTCCAGAAGAACTGGATTTAAACCATAAACAAAGTAATAATTTAGAAGAGACAGTTATTTTAAAGCAAGTTAAAGAAGATCAAGAAATCAATATTGAAACAAAAACAACTGCGCAAGACAAAAATCAAACCCCCAAAAAGTATATTAGAAGGTTTTCACCTAAACCACAATCCATAAAGGATGATTCAAAAAAGACAACAAGTTTTACTGCATCAGTTATGGAGGAGCAAGTAATTATACATGGAGCCAAAATAACAATGGTTTTAGCCGATAATTCACTTATACATCCAGAAGTGCTTATAGAATCTGATACCGCTCAATTGATCTTAAAACTGAATAGTTTAACCTATAAATCAGAAAAAATGGCCTTACCTACTGAAAAGAGAAATCGTTGGATGAATAAAAAACTTGTCTTAGGTAATAAGCAGGAATTTGTATTTAGTACAGATTTATAAATGAAAACTTTATTAAAATCATCTTTTAATTAAATTAGGCTGTTATGGCTATTATTTAAATGTAAATATGGAATTGTATTGGTTGTGCGAAATATGCGATTAATTCCGCTTAAAATATAATTAAACTGAATAATCGCATATTATATAAACAGTCTGAATCTTTCTTGTACTTAGAAATACTCAGTTTTACTTTTTCTTCCTTTTTTTTGAAATAATTCCTGAGTGTTTTTCAATATAAACATTCATAAGCTGAAGGTTTTTCTGATGTACTTCAAGTGCTTCCTCTAGATGAATTACACCTCCTTCAAAAGTTAAATTAGACATATAAGCAGCAAGATCTTTGGCTTTTTGTATAAAGTCTTGAAAACTACTAGCCAATAGCTGATCATTTTTAAAAAATAATTTTTCACCATCTAAATCTAGTTCGTAAAATTCCAGTTCATCAACGCCCAACTTATGGAAATTGAATTGAAGCTCTTCTTGTTCTGTATAAATATAATCAGGGTCTTTATCTTTCTTCTTTTGGCAAAAGCTATAGAGATCTGCTATGTCGGAAAAATACTGCCTAACTTCTTTACCCTTTTGGGTTTCTTCCATCATAGCTATATGCTTAGCTTTATCTGCTAACAGCATATATTGTATTAAATCGCATTTGGTATTTTGTTGGGTATTTGGATCGAGGTATAAATAGTCCAAACCTTCTTTAAGTTTGAGATTGCTAATGGCAGTTTTTATCCAATTATAAAATTCCGATTTAACTTCTAAAAAAGTGTATAACTCTCTGGCATCTACAAACTTCTTCTCAAATATTTTATAGGGCTTCATCACTTATTTTTTTAAGATTAAAAATACTTTTAAGATAGTGCCCTACTGTTTTTTCCTACTTGTTCAAAAGTAGGAAAATTATTAAAAAAACACCCTTACACCACCCCCTAAAAACTTTCGTCCTACACCTTTTACATATTGCTGCTCTACACTAGCCAAAAGAGCTAATTTACCAACAGTATACTCCACTTCTATTCCACCAGTAACACCATAATTAATTTTTTTATTCAGTACTTCTGAAGCAACATAATCATCATATACAACTATGCCTCCCAAATAAGGGTTTACAAAAAACTTATCTTTAATACTAAGTACACTATACTGTCCTAGTAGCTTAAAGTAGTACCCCTCATAAGAAACCTGAAATGGATTTCCATATTCATAAGACAACATCAATTTTGCAGATAATCTATCTGCAAAATACTGCATATAGCTCAAAGAAAACATTGTTGTTTTTGTACCTTGAAGACCCTGAATAGAGAATGACTTTATACCTTGATTATGATAAAAAAACACTTGCTTTTCACCTAAAACCTGCTGCCTCCTTTTATTTATCTTACGTTCATTATATCCTTTAAACTCTTTCCTTTTATCAGGTTTATATTTTTTTCTTTGTGCCAACAGTACAGTATTTGAAAAAAAAGAAATAGTGACTATTAATAAAACAACTTGAATTATTTTTATCCTCATAGCTTTAAAATTAAAGTGTGATTTTTATGGATTTTTCCTCACTCCAGACATCATCATTATCTTTTACTTTCAGTTTTATTTCATACTGACCTAACTCTTGAAAAATAAAGTCTACAACACTTTTATTTCCTTGAATTTCTATACCATCTATAGTAAATAGATACTCTGTAATGTAGCCTCCATATTGCGCATCTAGATCTAAAGAAGAGGAAGCATCTACCTGATAATGTAATGTGCGAATTACTCCTTTTTCAATTACTTCAAAATCTGCTACTGGTGGTAGGTTTTCGTATATGAATAGTTCTAGTGTAATTTTCTTTTGCTTGCCAAAAGAGTTTGACGCGAATACATCAACTATATGCAAACCGTATATTTCATCTGGAACATAGGTAACTGTATATATAGAGTCACTTTTTACTTCTTCTAAATTCTCAATAAATGTTCCTTTATCACTTTGATAATTGATACTTTTCAAATTGGTTCCAACTACTTGAAAACTAAAAGTGTATTCTTTTGCATTAGATTTTATTCCAAATTTTAAACTATCAGTTATTACCTCATAAGCATTTCCTAGTGAATCGGTTGTAGAACCATTTTTATAAAATGCCAAAACTGGTGGATCGCTATCTTTTATGGCTTCTTCCCACCTACCTTCACATGAAAATAAAAATATTAGAACTGTTACTATACTAATTAGCCTTTTCATCTTTTAAGAACTTTTAGATTTTGACTGAAAAAAGTAGGTGTTGAAATTTTAATCAAATACATTCCAGTAGGCAATGTATACAATGTTGTAGGCGGTATATTAATTTGATTGGAACCGACCTGAGTTGCTATAGTAGTCTCATACAAAACTTTTCCAATCGAGTTAAAAAATGAAATATGTACATCTTGAATAGGCCTATTCGTATTTAACTCTATTGCAAAATCAAGTTTAAAAGGATTAGGAAAAATATTGATTTGATAGAAGTCAAATTCTTCTTCAAGGCTGGTAATGATACCGGTGGTATCAGTAGATCCAACTACTATGCTTGTGCTTAAATTAGCACTACAGCCATTCTCCATATTGCTAATCAGCAAATTAACTGTGTAAACTCCTTCATCATAAAAAAATACAGCAGGATTTTGCTCTGAAGAAGTTTGACCATTACCAAATTCCCATTGATAAGTATTACTTGTTATTGTATCGAAAACATTAAACTCAATATATTCATAGTCAGAAATAGAATCCTTTGAAACTTGGATACTATCTGGAAAGTCAAATACATTTATTGTTGTTAAAGCCGGAATAGAAGCACATCCATCATTATCTACACCTACACAGTTAATCTCTATTGATTGGCTAGCAATAAATGAATAAGCAGTTCCTTTGGCCAGTTGTTCATTTGTTGTTGCGTTATACCAAGTATAATCAGTATTATTCGTATTCTCGTTTTGACCAACCAGTAGAATTACTTCTTCACCTTCACAAAAATCATTTTTTGCTGCAATTATACTAGGTTCAGTAGCAAAGCTTTTTCTCACTTCTATTACTTTCTCAGCCTGATAATCACAACCGTTTATATTCACCTCATACGTGAGTGTATAGAGACCAGCCGAAACTAAAGAAGGTTCAAAGTAATTATTTACTACTCCAAGCCCTGTCCAAGTACCCATTTTGTAGTCTGTGTAATCACTCAAATCAATAGCAAAACTATTCTCACATGTGCTTTCTAATGCACCAAGACTTAACACTTCACTTCCAATTCCATCTGTTATTGTAATATTACGTTGGCCAAATGCCTGGCAAGAACCAACATTTACACTATATTTTATGGAATATGTACCTGCATCCAAGTTTGCTGGTACAAACAAAGAATCACTTATACCTTCACCACTAAAAATGCCTCCCTTTAAAGAAGTATCTATATCCGAAGCTAAATTATAAACCTCTCCATATTTGCAAATGCTTATATCTTTACCTATATCTAGAGGCTCATTGTTTACTAATACTGCTTTAACTTCTTTTAATAGACTACTGCAATCTTGATTAGAAATAGCTTTTACATGATAAACACTAGTACTTGTAATAAGTCCAGTATTAAAAATTGTACCCTGAGAAATTATCTCACCATTTTGATACCACTCATACCTTAAATTTGGAGAAGGTGATTTAACAAACAAATCGACCTCACCACTATTGCTACAAATAAAAGCATCCTCAATATCAGGTGGAGCAGGTATTTCATGAATGTATGCAGTAACCTTTGTTCGTGGATAACTTTCACAACCTTCTGCTGATACTGTAGCCACATAATAAGACGTGGTAATAGACAAACTATCAATCGAAAAATTGTTCCCAGTGTAAAGAGGTTCTTCATCATCTTCATTTGAATACCAATTAATAGTACCTCCAAAACTATTATGAGTAGCTGTAAAACTCACTGAACTAGTACCACAATAGTTTTTATCATTTGCAGTAGGTGGAGATGGAAGATCTGTTAAACTTATACTAACAGCTCTTTGTATTCCCTCACAACCGTTGATTACAGCACTCACATAAATAGTGGTATTTTCAATGATCTCTGGAGAATAACTTTCACCTTCATAAATAAAATTATCTCTATCTAGATCAGAATAAAAGCGATAAGTAGCTTCTTCAGAAGTAATAGGCAATGTGGGTATAATATTTACTTTTCCTTGTCCACATCGACTAATATCATTTATAATTGGTTGAGGAGGTTTAGTTTGGAAATCTATTTCCATTGTAGCAAGTTCGCTTTCGCAGCCTGATGCAGATATAGTACTTACATAAAATATCTGATCTCTATCTACCTGACCCACTAAAAAACTAGAACCTTCTCCTACTTTTATGTTTGATTGATTATACCAATAGTACTCCCCCACTCCACCTGTTGCTGTAAGTTCAACAAATTCATTTCCACATGTTGTATATTCAAAATCATTAGGTTTATCTGGAGCCTCATGAATAATTGCATCTATAGGTATCCGCTCACTCTCACAGTAAAATTTCCCATTATCCAACTCACGAATTTTAACTGAAGACACGTAAAACCTAGTACTACTTTCTAAAGTAATAGTATATTCATTGCCTTGATAAATAGGATCTTCTGAGGTTTCTGAATCAAACCAAAATATAATATCGGCTGTGCTATTCGCAAATAAAGAAATATTTCCTTTACCACATACTTCGGTATTTTCAATCTCTGGAGCTTCTGGTTTATTTAATTTATAAACATCCACCCTTGCTTTATCTGATTCACATCCATTTATTACTGCACTAACATAAAAATATATATCTTGTGTAATAGCTGTTTGAGTTGTATAAACGTCGCCTAATCCACTGGTTGTCAATTCATTATCTAAATAGTCGTACCATTTAAAATAATCCACTTCTGCTGGATGTGTTGCTTGCAAGGTAACAGGCTCTGTATTACACACAACTACATCTTCTGCATTTGGAGCTGGGGGAGTTTCTATTGGCTTTACTGTCAGTTCTGTATTAGATGAACAATCTTCTAGTAATGGATTGATTGCCTTTACACTATATACAATTTCATTATTAATCAATGTAGTTATAAGTTCGTTCCCTTTTTCTCCTTGAACTTCGACACCTTCTTTATACCATTGATAGTTATACTTTGAATTGTAATTTTCAATAATTAAAACGGATTGACCTGTTTCACAAATCAAACTCTGGGTTAATACAGGCTTTTCGGGAGATTCATATATAGTCAATAATTTACTCTCAGAACTAATACAACTATTTTGATTAGATACTGAATAAGTAATAGAAAACTCCTTTACTAATTCAGTTTCTTCAAAAGTTAAACTGGTAAGATTGATAATACTACCTTCAATATCGATCTCATCACTAGACCATTCTCCATTTTCAGGTGAAAAACCAGCAAAATCAAACAAATTTAAATTATCAATATTTGAACATGAGGCAATATCATCTCCTGCACTCACAGGACTACTATCTTGAATGGTAACGCTTTTAAAAGCTGTTTGGACACAAGCATTTTCATCAAAATAAGTAAGAGTAAACTCATAAATTCCTGCATCTAAATCTGCTGGATCAAATACACTTTCCCCTTCTGTTAGCTGCACACCATCCCAACTCCAATAAAACCTTCCAGTTGATACGCCCCCTAACTCATTTCCATTGATTGTAGGAATTTCATCTCCATAAATACTCAGATCAATAACTCCGATATTACTGCATATATCTAAATCACTACCAGCAAAAACTATAGGTTGAGGGTGTATAACAATTTTACGTACAATATCAGCTTCGCAAATCCCTTTTTTTGCTGTAAGTGTTATTTCGTACTCACCTGCCGGAATATTAGAATTTGTAGTGTTTATAAAGTATTGCTCTCCTTCTTTTTCAATTAGATCATCTAACTCAGGGGTATCACTTCCAATTACTACTTCATCACCATCATATGTAAAATCTGTAATTTCTACTTTGTTATTCAAACAAACATCTTGTACTGATATACTTTGAGAAATCTCGGGATCTCCTTTTTTAAAATTAATTGTCAATTCTCGTATTCCATTATGGAAATGAAAAGTACACTTAATTAGATTATCACCATCTTGAGCCTGACTAACATCAAAAAAATAAGATTGATATTTTTCATCATCTGTAGGAAAAGCAATAATACTGCTAATTCCATTCAGACTTTCGACCTCAATCTTAGGAGTTGCTAAATATGCATCAGAAGTAATTATTCCATCATCATTAAAATAGCCGTCTTCAGTAACAACAATTGTAGTATCTATAATCAATATTCTACTCTCATCATTACTACATAAATCGTATTCTAAATAATCACTTCCATCTTCAAAGTAAAGTTTGCTAATAAATACCTTTGTGTAAGTATCAGTTAAAACTTTTTCAGGTTCAATATCTTCACATGACCTTGATTTTGGGAGTGTGCCACTTCGAGTGTATGCTTTATTATAAGTTTCTGTAAAAAAAAACTTATCACCAATGTTCAAATTAATATTAATGCCTTCTTCTTCTATCTTGTCTGGATCTCCTCCATTCCATAAACCTGAATAATAGAAATAATCATTAACTTCTGTACATATTGCTTGAGCTGAATTTCTTCTATCAATACCTTTAGAACCAAGATCAGGAAGAGAAATCATTGAACCATTATCCATCAGATATAATGTTTCTGTGCTCTCTGATGTCATTGAAGGGATACTCAATTGCGCAATAGCACTAAAAGGAATACTAACAAAAAATATAAAAGTATAAATTCTCATAGGAATAAGATTGGATTCTATTCATCCTACTACTCAATGGTAAATAGATGAATATTAGATATAAAAAATCAGATAGTTTATTGGGCTTGAATGAATAAAAAAGCAGCAAATTCCTAACCATAATTAAGCAATTATGATAGAATTCTTTTTTTGTTTTATTTTAACAAGAGACTAATTACCTCGATTCAATAAAAATATTGTTAGTGCCGCAATAAGAATTCCTGTAACAACTGATATATCCTTTTCTTTTTGATTGTACTTTGAGGATTTATTTAACTCAGCTTCTGTTGAATTACCTATACTATCTTGAAAAAGAATAAATTCATCATCAACTTTAGCTGGAAGTTTATTATAAAGTAATGTTGTGTCACGAAAGCTAATACCTGAAATCAAAAGCTTCCATCTATCAGCTTTTTCAATTTTAATAATTGCTGTACGCGCACATTTTTCATACTGACTATCTCTATTAATATGTTTACCATGAAATAAACAGTCATACGATACCTCAGCTAATTTTTTATTCTTATAGATTGTATCTAAATGGATATTATTAAACTCTACAGGAGCAATTGAATTATTTTCTCTTTGAAAAAGTAACCAATACTTATTCAAATATGTAGGTACATCTAAATCAATAGCTAAATTGCTTTTAGCATTCTGAGGATCTAAGTCAGATTCAATAATTACATTTTTGTTTTCAAAAATTTGATTGCCACTTTCATTAGAATATGAATTCTTTATAATCATTTTCTTTTCTAGATCACTACTTACATAGATAATTTGATTGAGCATTGACTCATATTCAACAATTAATTTTATAGCTTCATCTTCAATAATTTTATCTTCTAGCTCATTCTCTTGAGCAAAGTTTAATGAAGGCATAAAAATGAAAAGCAGTATAATTAGCAGATTAAAAGAATAAGACATAAAGAGTTTTAATTACCCAAATAAAGCTAATTA
This sequence comes from Thalassovita sp., assembly GCA_002729595.1. Taxonomy (GTDB): domain Bacteria; phylum Bacteroidota; class Bacteroidia; order Cytophagales; family Flammeovirgaceae; genus Chondrinema. The sequence goes on from PBYL01000388.1 coordinate 30,017, forward strand.
AAAATTATTTACTTTTATTGAAGCAAGGAAAAAGAAAAAACATACCTTTGAAAAGTTTCTAAGGAAGTTAGGCATTAACTAAGATACAATTTATCATGATTCTATGAATTGTTTGAACCATCGATACTTTTACTTTTAGAACTTAAAAAAAAATTGATCTTCTAAATTATTCAGGCTTTCAAACAAGCTCATAGAATTTTTCTTGACAAGAAAACTGTAGCTAATATGTCAAATCACCTTTTTACAAGTTACACATTTTTTCATCCACAATTTATAGTTTGATTTTACATAAAAAATCACTCCCCCTCCCCTAACTCTCTAATATCTCCTTCTGCAGGGAAGCTTTCTGGAGTATCTCCAATATTATCGATAATGGTTTTTCTAATATCCTTATGGTGAATTCTGTTAAGTTCTTCTATGTCTTGTAATGAGTGTTTGTTTTTCATCATGCGGGTGTTAGTCATTTCGGTGGCAAAGTCTCTACCTTTGAGTAATAGTGTAGGTAAAGCCTCATCTGGTAAAGGTTCGCCATTAAACAAAACTTGGCGACCTGCTAAGTCAATCTGCACATAATCTGCATGGCTCCCTCCTATTTCGGTAATGTTTTCTAGTAGCTTTTCTTTTGTACCTTCCAGCTTTACAAATGCTTCTAGCCTCTTATTCTGGTTTAATTCTTTTAACGCTTTTTCGCATTCGATAAAATATTCTCGTACTTCCCTACCCTTATCGTTATTTTGGAGCATGGCAATTTGCTTCGCACACTCCAAGGTTAAGTAATAATCTCTCTTACTAACTCGCTGATTATCAGACTCGCTAAATTTAGCGACACCATTTTCTTCTATTACTACTCCTTTGTAATTATAACCAATGGTACTATAATCAACATTTAATGTAAAATCATATTCCAACATCCTCTTAATCCAATTACTAAAGTCTTCTCCTTTTTTTTGCCCCCCTTTAGCTTGCACCACTACATAATGGTGCAATTCTCTAGCATTGACTAAATTTCCCTGATAAATTTTTATTATTTCCATATCTAAAAATTTTCATTAAAACATTTTTTCCAAAGCATTCAATTCCTTTTTCACCTCTTTAATCAATATTTTATCTCTTGTCTTAACTGCTTGGTTTAGCTTATTGATTATTTCTTTTTGCATAAAAGTAATATCATTCCCTTTTACAGGAGTTTTCTTTCCTTTTAACTGTTTTTGCAACACATCAACAGAATCAATGCTTTCATTTTTAATAGTTTTTAAGCCCGCTAAGCTTTGCACTTCCTGTTTCTTAATGTTGGTCTTTCCTTTAAGTACTTCTTGTCTTAAAACGGGTGAAAGTTTATTTAGCCCTTGAGTGTATTTTGCATCTCGCTTGATGGTTTTTTCATTTACACCATACTCATTAGCCAGTTTTTCAGCCGTATTTACCGAAGGGGACATTTTGTCCTTTTCGGTAGAATTTTGTCTTAGGTTCTGAATATTACCTGTTCTGTTTTTCTCCGTTTCGTACCTAAGGCCACGGTAATAGCTAATTTCTTCTTGAGTTAGATTTCTCCTACCCAACTGTATTTTTACCATGTAATCTTTTACTTGATCGAGATCATCAAAATCTTTTTGAATAATCTTAAAATCAAGTTTATGCTCCTTACATATTCTATATCTGTTATGGCCATCAACCAACACATATTCGCCATTATTATTCCAAACTATAAGCGCATCTTTGCAACCTTCCTCCAAAATATTAGCTTCTAACTGCTTATATTCTTCGTCAGAAAGTGCACGAATAAAAGCTTTCAAATCATCATTAATAACGAGATTATTCTTAATGTGATCTTCACTTGTTGTTTTCTGCTGAATGGCAGCATTTAATATCTTACTTTTTGCAAAAACTTTCTTAGCCATGTAAAATCTCTTTTGATAAGTTCATATAATCTTCTGCTCCTTGTGATTTCTCGTTATAATCAAAAATAGTTTGATTGTTAAATGATGCCTCTGTTAAAGCAATGTTTTGTCTAATAAAAGTATTAAATACCATATCTCCATAACCCTCTTGTACTGTCTCCTGAATAGTCTTATTAATCACCGTATTATTTACTTGAGTCAACAAAATTCCTTTTATTTTTAAACCTGGATTCAGATTTTGTTTTAGTTCTTCAATCAATTCAAAAATGGTTTGCAAACCTTTTATAGAAAAATATTGGCTCTGAGTGGGAATTATCACCTCGTAAGATGCGATCAAAGCATTGATAGTAAGTATATCTAAAGATGGAGGACAGTCAATCAACACATAATCATATTGATCTTTTACAATACCTAAAGCTGTTTTAAGTTTAAAATAGCCATTTACATTTTTTCTCAATTCATCATCTGCACCTGCTAACTCTAAATTAGCTGGCACTATATGTAAATTCCCACCAAGATCAATTATTGGCAATTCTTCATTTTTGCACAATGTTTCGTATACTGTAATCTCTGGTTCCTCCACTCCTACATGTTGGCTCAAATTAGATTGAGAATCAATATCAATTATCAAAACTTTCTTTTTCTGTATTGCCAAAGCTTTTCCTAAATTGACAGTTGTTGTTGTTTTACCTGTTCCCCCTTTATGATTAAGGATTGATATAATAGTCATCAGTTTGTCTCTATTTAGTTTAATTAATTATTTATGAGATACTACTTTGTTCAACTCACTCCTTAAGTCACTTACCTCCTTTACTAAATGATAAATCATTTCATCACTCTTAATTTTCTGTTGTTGATGCATATCTAGTTGTTTTTCCAAATACTTTATTCTGTCTTTTAAATCCTTTAAGACCTCCCCATCTGATGTATAAGATTGAGATAATGGACTCCCAAATGTTTCAAGTAAATACTTTTTCTTGATATAAATGGGAGAGGTCTTACCTTCTTCTTTCTTCTTCAATAATTCAGATGAATTAGGAAGTTTTTTAGTTTTATCTATAAACCTTCGCAAAGTACTTATACTTTTGCCAGTAAGCTTAATAGCTTGCGATACGGATACAAATTCTTGTGAAATATCTGACATCATGGTAAACAAAAACATATTTTTTTCAATATCTAAAGATATATCAAAGATAGTTCTTTTGAAAATTCTTTGATATCAATTATACTTGAAAAAGTTTTTTTTACTCTGATTTTTAATATGAAAGGTTATTTACTTTACCCCCAAGACCAAGACAGTGAAAGCCCACTTACAGAACCTCAAAAAGAGGCTATCTGGAAATTACTCAATTTAAAATTAGAGGGAGAAAATAATATTGAGACTCTTACAAAAGATACGCAATGGCAGAATAATTTTGCTAGCATCAATGATGATATAAAAGAGCAAAGCTTAATTAAGTTTTGGATTGATAAGATTGATTTGGGCCTTAGAAACATTCCAGACGATCACTCTTTAGCTGGAATTAATTTTGATGATGGTTCATGCATATATATTCCCAATAGCTTTTCTTTTTCAAATAAAACAACTCCTTTAGAGACAATGAGATTAAGATTACTCGATCTTGCTTATAAAGGAATTGACCCAGAGTTTTTGGTTAATAAAAAGAGAAAAGGATTTCAGGTTAAGGAAACAAATGAGAGTATTAAGACTAAAGCACATCAATATCTGGAATTTGCAAACAAAGAGTTCATAAGTTTTGCCTTTACATCTACTAAAAGTCCAGATCAAAAAACGAATGATATTTCTTACAACTACCAGCTTAAAAACCATACAAAAAAGACGATAGCTCAGGCAGAAGAAATTATCAAATTTGTAATAGAGTGGGGGTACAAGCTTGGAACTACATTACCAGAAATTCAACAAAAAAGATCTACTAAATATTCACGCGATCTTTTGAAGTACCAAACAACTCCGATTAAAAGGCAGCTTGCATTATTTCCAATAGAGCAAAAGCAAAACCTTAGAAAGATAGAGGAAATAATAAATGCTAAAAGCAGTAATATACAAACAACAAAAAGTAAAGGCTTAAGGTACGATTACATTCCAGAAAAACTTGTTCTAAAAGATGGAGAGTTCACAGATGATGAACTGAAAGCTATTATATCTGTAATGATCTTGATTAACAAAGCTAAAGAGCATGAGCAGTTTAAAACCATTGATACTTCGTTGTCTTACTTTACATTGAGTATAAATGAATTTAACAAGTACTTTGGTGTACCATCTACAAAAAGAGGAGCAGACAAAAAACTTAGATTTACAGGAAGAAAATCTGAAGAAGCTAAACAGGCATTATTAAATCTAAGTAAAAAAGTAATTGCTACACACTTTGAAAAAAGGCTAAAATCAGGCAATAGTAAAAGTGCTAAACGTAAAATGATTACTGAGGTAGTTCCAATTATAAATCCTCTTAAAATAAGTATAAATGGCGAATATGAGATAGGGGATAAGCTTCCATTAGAAGAAGGAGAAGTAACTGTTGCTGTAAACAGAATATTCTTTGAAAACTTGGGTGAGTCTGGTAGTTTTTTCTTTATTCCCGAAAACATCAATTTAGAAATAACTACTGCTGCAGGAGGCAAAAGAGTTTCTCCAGGAGTACGAAATTTTGGTGTATGGCTACATAGTATAACACCCAAAAAGGATTTAACATGGGAAGTTACCTATCCAAAGCTAATAGATATTCTATGGTTGCATAAATATCAAGAAGAGGGTAGAAAAAGCTTGATTAAGAAAAGTATTCAAAAAGCTTTTGATAATGCAATAGCCAGAGGGATATTAGAAAAGGTAACTGAAGGAGTGTCAGTTGACGGTTATGTGAAATACACACTGCATTTTACCCAATTGTATATAAATTTCAGATAAGTTACACGTCTTTTTGCAGTAAAGCTATATTTAAAGCTCACTATTTGGTTTCTTTGAAGAATTAAATCTAAACAAGTTACACGTCTTTTTGCAGTAAAAAAGTTCATTACAACCCATGAATACAGATTTAGTAAATAATAATCACTGCAAAAAGCAACTTGATTAACCTTATAAACCTAAATCAAAAGGGTTACACGTCTTTTTGCAGTAAGGTCTTATTCTACATTTTTGATAAAAATTCTAAATTCTCTTCAATACTGGTAAAGTTACACGTCTTTTTGCAGTGAGAATATACTCCAATCTATGAAAAAAGCTAATTCAGCTCAATTTTGACAGTTATATAATCTCCTAAGGATGTTTAGAGCATATTTCACAAAAGTTACACGTCTTTTTGCAGAAGACTACCACTAAAAGAAAATAGAAGCATTTCCTGTAGTAAGGACAAAGCAAAAGTTACACGTCTTTTTGCAGTAAGGGTATTTTGTAAGTAGATTATTAAAAGATTAATAATCTACTTTAACAAAAACAGTGTTATATTACCTCAAAATTACTTTTGCAGTAATAAGTTACACGTATTAATGCAGTAGGTTACACGTATTGCTGCAGAGGGTTACACGTATTTTTGTAGTTAGGCACACGTATTAGTGCAGAGGGTTACACGTATTTTTGTAGTTAGGTGTATTGTAACTAGTTGATACAAAGATAGTTATCCAATAATTTTATGGGTCATTATATTTATTATATATTATTAGTATTATAATATATATAGAATCTACTTTGTTTTTAGATACAAAGTAGATTCTATTTCAAGACCATTTCTAATATATTCCACTCTTATATTACAGTAAAGTAAAATCAAATATATCATATCTACTAAACACAGTAGATTTTTACATAACGTTAAAAGGTACATCAAAAAATACAGTTAAGCAAAATGAATATTTAAAGCCATTATTAGCATATCATTTACCAGAAACCATAAATAATACTCCTCAACGATTTATCCTAGTATTTGAAAAATTCACATATGTTTTTTTCTGAAATGAATGGAGATAGGGATATAGAAATTACAACTGGTTCAAAGACAATATTAGGCGCGGATGAAATTTAAAAGTTAATTCCCAGCGCACAGATTATTCGAAAAAATGTAACAAAGTTTGACCAATAGCAGGACAATTAGCAAAAGACTACCCCATAAAGATTTAATTAGTTTCCTTTTGCATGAAGTCCAGCAATTAGTAGGGGGAGTGAGCAAATTTTTTGTTCACA
>PBYL01000389.1 GCA_002729595.1 Thalassovita sp.
AGAAGATGTAATTGACATTGAAGACTTTTTAGAACATGAAATATGTTCTGGAGCTTTGGTTACTGCAGAAATTATTTGTGCAGCATCTGGCCATAAGTCAAAAGATTTTCCTGATAAAGAATATCACGAAGGGGAAGATGACGATGACGATTTGCCATCAATTGATCTTGAAAGTATAAAATCTGATCTGAGCGAAGATTTTATAACAAGAGCACAAAAAGCTGTTAAAAAAGTCAAGAAATATAGTAGGTCTGAGTTACTCCAGATTTGGAGTGAGTCCGATGACTATGATAAATGGCTTAAAGAAATAGATAACCTTATTGATAGGTTAGAAAAATGTAAATAGAAAACAAAGACATTTTGTAAAAGAGGTATTTAAAGAACCCATCTTTACTATAAGGATGGGTTCTTATTCGTTACACCAAGTTTGGTCTTTATATTTAACCCAACTTTCTTTTTCGTGGTCGCATTCTAAAATCCAAGATGTGTATTTAGGGTTATCAGAATTGTTAAAGTTATTGATTCTTGAGAATACACTTTCATGAATGATTGGCTTATCTTGTCTATTTGTAGGCCAGTATCTTACTTTTCTTTTAAAGAAGCGGCTGTAGCCATCTTGTCTTGAATTGTTCATAAAACCATTTGGAAGCTCATTCATTTTGATTTTATGTTTTGGATATATTCTTATGCCATGTTTAATGGCTTTATCAAGCATCCAAACTAAAGTTATATCAGACAAGTCTGTAGTTTTATAACCACCTCCAACATCTGTATGCATACCTAAAAACCAAACTTGTAAGAGCTTTTGATTGATCTTTTCATTCTGGATAATATCAGAATCCCATAATACTGGATGGAAAGTTTTTCGCTCATCATCTATGGATAGGGCATGGTATGCATTTTCTATACTTTCGCTGAGCTTAAAATTATGAAATGCATTTCTATACCAAGGTATAAGTTCTAAAATAGCATTCAAGAATTTAGATGGAAAGCCAAGAGCTGCAACAGTATCGAAACAACCAATAAAATGGATTTTAGTCCACATAGTATGGTGTTTAGCAATAAAGTCTTCAGCTTCTTTTATTCTTTTATCATCGTTTGGGATTTTATATATCTTAAAGGCTTTTTCTATTAAATCTGGTCTAGATTTAGGTAAAACTCCGAATAGGTGTATAAAACTAGATAAACTTCTAACTGTAGCAGCACCTCGACTAAAACCGAATAGGTAAATCTTATCTCCAGCTTCATAGTTTTCAAATATGAAATTGTAGCAGTCAAGAATGTTTTTAGAAATACCTGCACCAGTTATTAATCCTGCCAGTTTTTTTCTGTCGGTACCTAGACCAGGATCGTAAAATGCTATCTGACGCTGGGTGCGATCTTCAAGCATGTTGAAAATTTTATAAATATTTGTATTGTATCCAATTCCGCCTTCTTGTCCGGTTCCATCAGATAGGACAACAATATTTTTTGCCATTAGAAATTTGTTTTTAGCTTGTTTCTTTAAATTAAATAAATCTTTATTTAAAAATTTGAGGAAATTATAAATAAAAAAAGCTGATCTTTCTAAGATCAGCTCACAACTTTAAATTATATAAAAAAATAAATTAGCTTGTAGTATCTGTCCAATAATCTCTTAAATTAAAAGGGTTATCAAAATTTATTTTTTTATATGGCATTTATTTACCGTTTTTCTCAAAGTTTTTATCACTTTGATTCATTTGCTTTCTTAAGTTGATTAATGCATAACGCATTCTACCAAGTGCTGTGTTAATGCTTACTCCAGTAATTTCTGCAATTTCTTGGAAACTCATTTGCATATAGTGACGCATCATAAGTACTTCTCTTTGTGCATCTGGTAGGTTTTGGATAAGCTCTCTCAATTTAGCATGAGTCTCTGATTTGATTTGGCGAGATTCATAAGAGTCTTCTGCAAAATCTAAAGTGTTGAAAACATTGCTTCCATCTTCCATTACAATAGTTGGATAGCGTTTTTGCTTTCTAAAATAATCAATTGCCATGTTGTGAGCTATTCTTGAAATCCAAGGAAGAAATTTACCTTCTTCGTTATATCTTCCTGATTTGATCGTTTTAATAGCCTTTATAAAGGTTTCTTGCAGTAAGTCTTCTGCGATTTCAGAGTCTTTTACGATCAACAAAATTGTAGTATAAATTTTATTTTTATGGCGCTCAAGTAAAACTTCGAATGCTTTTTCATTACCTGCTTTATACTGTGAAATTAGTTCGCTGTCTCCAATTTTGTACTTTCTCATAAGATAATAACATTTAGTTAACGACATGTATATTGTTTTCGAATGATGCTAAGGTAGATAGATTTTAGACTAAAAAAATTTAAACTCAGCTTAAAAACTTACAGCGTCTGATTATGAGCAAGCAAATGAATATTTTGAAAGAAAATGATAAAAAATAATAGTAAATGGTAATCATATAGGGTGAAGGCAATTAAATTTCACCTAGATTATTATGTGCTTCATCGAAAAAAATCCGTTATTGATCTCTGAAAATCATCTAAAAATTAGAATAATAATATTATTAATTAGAATAATTAAATTTTGCTGATTATGAGAGAGATTATAATATATTGATGCAATTTTAAGATGAGTTATTTAACTGAATTGATTGATTTTAGAGGAAAACTTCCAAAAAGTGAAAAATTATCACATTTATTTGGAGGAGCTTTGATCAATTTAGTTTTGTTGCTCTGATATTTTAGAACGGAACATTAGGATTTTACAATCAAAATTTGAGTAAAATTTTTAAAATATTTTTATAAATAATATTTATTAGACTACTGTTTGTCTACCTAACTCAAGATGTTCTTAAAGTTTTGGAGGTCTTCTTCAGTGTCTATATCTGTTAGTTCAGGTAGCAAATAAATAGTCTTGTCAAGATTCTTTAAATCGTTCACAGTATCATTTTTAACTGTAGCTGTACTCCAATTTTTATCTTTAAAAACATTTGTTATAAGTTCTTTCATTCCTAATAAGTAATAACCTCCGTCATTAGCCGGACCTATTACAGTATCGTACTTATCTAGTGAATCAAAGGCTTCGGTTAAAATTTCAGGTGTTATTTCTGGACAGTCACTTCCAATTATAACAACTTTTGTAGCTTTATTATGGAATGCATTTTCGAATGCATCTTGCATTTTTTCGCCAAGATCTCCTTTTTTCTGTAGTTTTTTTGCGTAACTGCTATTTAGCCATAAATCATTTTCATCAATAAAATTATCGTAGTAAACAATTATAGAGTAGGGAAGATCGACAGTTTTTTTTTGTGTGAGTTGAAGTAATTGGTGATAGACTTCCAAAGCTTTTTCAGCGCCAATAGTTTTGGCTAATCTGGTTTTTACCTTTCCTAAAGTGGGATTTTTCGTGAATATAATGAGAACCTCGTGTTGATACATATATTAAAATTACAATTGATTGACTGTTTGTTTTGTATTTGTATATACTATGTTTGGTTATTTCTATATATTATAATATAAAATTTCGATCTAAAATGAACAAAACAGTTTAAATCATGGTTCAAACAATATATAAATACCTCCATTGTTTAGATAAGAAACAATGAGAATTAAAAGCATTAAAAATATATAAAATAGTTTTTTTTCATTTTCATATTTAGAAGTTATAGGATAAGGGTACTACCTTTATCCTATTTTTTTGCGTTAAAGACTATATATGGATATAATTAAAAGTATTAAGATACCGGCATATATTGTCGCTTCTTTCTGGATAGTAAAATTCTTAGAAGATATAACTCAAATAGATTTAGGTTTTTTGGGTATATATCCAAGGTCTTTTCATGGATTAATTGGGTTAATATTTTGGCCATTTATTCATGGTAATTATGAGCATTTAATCTCAAATACAGCTACCTTTTTTATACTCAGTGCAAGTTTATTATTCTTTTATCCGAATATAGCTTACAAAGTTGCACTCTACCTTTTCTTAATAACAGGGATTGGTGTTTGGCTTTTTGCTAGAGATGCTTACCACATTGGAGCAAGTGGTTTAATCTACGGTTTCGCTTCTTTCCTATTTTTTAGCGGAATTTTTAGAAAGGATAATAAAGCAGTTATTATTTCTTTAACTGTGGCCTTTTTATATGGAGGAATGATATATGGAATTTTTCCAATGTATCCGGGTGTGTCGTATGAGTCTCATTTAATTGGTTTGCTAGCTGGTATATATTGTGCTCACCAATTTAAAGATTATGTCGCCTCCGGTGAAGAAGTTGAAGACGATATAATCTATTATAATGATGACTTACAGAATGACCTTACAGAAGGTTATAGAAATCTAGAATCAGAAAAATTTAAATACATTTTTAAACCCAAAGAACAAGAAATAGAATCAGATAAATAATCTTTAATAATCGGTTTATTGAGTTAAAGCATATCTGATCTGGAAACCAAAAGAAGTTGTTGATCTTTTGTACGAGCTTGAAATTCTTGGTTCATTAATACTTCTTTCGAAGTAAAACTGAAGGTTAGCCTGCTTATTAATCTGATAAGATACTGTTGGCTTAAACTGTAGATTAATATTTCCCGCAGTTACGGTAGGGGAATCGTTAATCTTTCTTTGAATAGTTTTTGTATCCCTAAGAGTAAATGCCATTCGCATAGTAAGGTCATTCTCCAGTGTTTTATAGATTCCATGAATTTTAAATGGAACCTTCATACCTGCTTTTGTCATACCTAAGTCTAAAGTAATATCATTACTTTTCAATTCTGTTACTTGAGCATTACTTAAGTTTAAAGCTATGTTTCGCTGTTTTTTATAATCAACCTTAATCGTTACATCACCATTCGTTCGTAAATTAATTCCGATTAATGGTGAGAATTGTTCATTAATGGTTAGTTGATTGACAATCAAAACAGGTTCTGCAGTACCTGATGTATCTGTTTCTGCATATGTGACATCACTAGCATCAACAGAAAGGTCAACATCATCAGCATCATAAAATAATGAAGAAGTATAGCTACCAATTGCATATTCAGATGAATAACCATGGGTTATAGAAACACTTCTAAATATATCTTTTAAGGCTGGAATTTTTGAAAGTCCACTATAAGTTACTCTCCAGTTTGGAATAGGTATATCCAAGAAAGGAGTCATTTTAGTAGAGTTTACATCTCCTTTTGTGTAAGCGGCTCTAAATGCTGGTATTAAAACATCTTGTGAGTTTGAGTCATAAGTAACACCAGGATTTAGTACTTCTAATCTTGCCAAGATAATATCTCTATTTTTAACAAACTCATCAAACACACCACTGCCATTATTTGCATTGTCTTTTGTAAATGCTGTTTGCATAGAAAAGAAAGACATGCTATAAGTACCGGTTCTTACTGGAGTTTGTCTTGAAAAAGTTTCAGTAACAGAACCATCTTCATTTAAGGTAGTTCTGTAGTTTTCTGAATAACTATCTGTAATGGTTCTTTTTGCATCAATTTGTACCTTAAAGTCTTTTATTGGCTCGGCATTAGCCCTAAAAGTTAAACTTCTTTGCCTGTTTTGTTGGTACGGATTATTCTGATATGGACTTGTAGAAATCCAACCATTTGCAGCAGACTCGTAAAGTATAGATTGATCTTGACTTCCTAGAATAAATGGTAAGCCTGGGCTATTCCAATCTTCATCAAAACCTAAGAATTTAGGAGTTTTCATAAAACCTGGTATAGTTGTACCACTTGTTTCTGTATACGTAGCTGTAATATTTTTTACTGAAAGTAGGAGACCAGCAACTCCTTTTACACCTTTTAATTCTTTAGGTTTTTCTTTCTGTTTATTCTTTGCAATTTGCTCGTCTATTTTCTGAATTTTCTTATTCAGCTTAGCTACTTTTCTAGGTATTCCAGAAAGTTTTTCTTCTGTTTCTTCAGGTGGTAAATTAAGTAAAGAGTCTAATGCTAATGAATCTCCATCTGCCAATTTCTCAAGTTGTCTTAATCTTTTGTTTTCAGCTTTAATTTGCTTTTTGGTTTTAAATGTTTCTGGTGGCAATTGTAAAAGGGAATCAAGCATTAAAGAATCTCCTTTTGCCATTCTTTCCAACATTTTAATTCTCTTTTGCTCTTCTTTCTCTTCTTGTTTTTTCTGCTTAGCTTCTAATTGAACAATTTTTTGCTGAATGTCAGATTTTTTTACCCCTAGCGGGTCTTTTTGGCGACCTCTACCACTAGAAGCAGTATTGTTTATTTTCTTAAGAATTGGAACTGCATTGTATATCTTATTTAAATCAACTTTACCATTTGCAGTAAAATTGGTGTTGTTTCTCATTGTATTACCAAGTGAGTCTGCAATACCCAAAGTACCAGCAGTCCAATCGAAGGTAGCCGTATATCTTGTGTCTGCACTTAACCATTGAGTTAAAGGAATTTTATCTAATGGCAATCGGTAATTAGCTCCAATAGTTTGACTGTAAGCTTTCATTCTACCGAAATCTTTCAAGTTATTTTTAATTACTTCAGCAGCTGCATCGGTAATATCACCTTCAGGCTCATCTATAATCGCATTAGCTGTTGCTGTGTAATCTAAACCAAGATTTTGAGATAGTGACCAGTTAACCGCATAAGCTCTATTGAACAAGAAAGATTTCTCGTAAGTTGGTAAATAACCATCAGTAGTTAAATCGGAATTTCTTAATTGTGTTCTTCTGAAATTCCTTATTAAATCTCCTCTAACAGAAATACTGGTAGGTAATAAGTTGAAATTAATATCCTTAATAATTTGAAGCCATGGTGATTTTAATCCCTCAGAATTTTTAAAAGGTTTAATGGCTTTTAACTGACTTTGATATCCATATACTGCACCTAATCTCCATTGGCGAGTTTCCATAGATTCGGTATTAATATCTCTTTCGAAGGCATCAGTATAAGCAGCTGTAAAAGAAAGATTCTCAATATCCCAGATATGATTTTTTGCATCTTCTTTTAATTTCTTCTTCCGGACGTTTGTTAAGTTAATACTTCGACCAATTGAAATATCTCTCACCAGATCTTCATACAAAGATCGTTCTGCTGCATCACTAATTGCCTCAAGGGCGACGTTCAGAGGTACATCAGGATCTAGCGGATCAAAATATGGTTTTGAAGTACTTTTCTCATAACTCACATATAGTGGTAATGTAAGTCCAAGTTTTCCAAATAAAATTTTATCAAGATTAACATTCGCAGAGATATCATAATCTAAAGATGCTGATCTAGCACGATCTGAAATTCCATCTTGAATTCCTCCAAAACCTACAGAGTTATATCTAAGCGAAGCGTTGACAAGGGCAAAATCTGCAAGCTTGGTATTAAAACTAATGTTAGTAGCCCAACCAGCTTGTTTGTTATATTCGGCGACTCGCAGTTCATTAAACCAGACACAGACGGATTTCTCCGACTTATCGGTTGTTGATGGATTTCGTATACCCAACATCACCGTTTGTATTGAGCTTAAGTCTGGGTTACCGACGACTCGAATCCGGTATTTGCCTACATTTGGAGCATCGGTTGATGGATAGGGGATAGAAGTATTGGCTCCGGCTTTGTTCCTTTCTACCTTAATAGTATATAAATCTTCAATAGCAACATCTATTTGGTTTTCATCTAGCCATAAATCTTCATCTATCACACTTCCTTCTGCTGAGAGATATAATGGCAGTTCTATTTCGTAATAGTTTTGCTTAAAGTCTGTACCTAATCTTATAAAGGCTCTTAGGTCTTCGTCGTCTGTAAGCTGATCTGTTGCATGGGCGTGAATTTCCATTTTAAGTCTTTTATAAAAGACTATATCCAGACCATAGTTTTTATAGATTGCTCGAGCATCTTCGTCTTGTAAGTTTTCTACACATACTTGCTCCGATTGCTCGTTGAGTTGTCTTGTAACAGTTGATGTAATATCGTAATCTCTACTGAAACCAGGAGGCAAGGTATAAGGGAAATCTCCGCCAGTTCCGTTTTCTTCAATATTTACTGTGGAAACTGTAAGTGTAGTGTTATCGTTGTCTGGCAATTCTTTATGTTCTGGACTTAGTAGACTTTCAGTATAAGGTCTCCATTGAGCACCAACCATTTGGAACTGAACCATCCTTAATACTACAGGATCACTCCAGCCAGTCATAAACATTCTTATAAACCTAATAGATTTATAGCTATCAATGTCATTAATCTCTTCTACATCAGTATCTCTTATTGGAATTCTAAATTGATACCAGTTTGTTCCATTATTACCAGTTACCTGATCGACGATATAAGGATGGTTATCAATACTCATCCCTGGTTGCATATCTACTTGATATTGGTAGTACTGCTCAATATCTGAAACAGTCTGGTCTTTGTTCAAATCTTCGTTGTCAGGAGTTTGGTATGAAGATTCTGTATAAGTACTTCCAGATGTTTCAGGAGAGTTGTTTTCCATACCATTGAAAAACTTATATCTCTGTAACACTCCAGCATCTTCGGTAATGTAATCTTCATCTAAATAATATCTGAAGTTATCTGCAGAAGGGTCAGCTAAAATTTGTTCTCTAACAAGCGAACTTAGTGTTGCTGGTAACCTTGATATAAATGGTTCATCAAATTTCGTATTTTCCTCCTCATCATTTAAACCATCGAAACCAATATCTTGTAGTTCTCTGGCATTTGTTCCATTGTCAAATGCATTGGTTAAATATTCTTCAGTAGGTACTTTACCCCAAACAGTTTCGGAAGCAGGATCTTCGTCATCGGAGATTGGCAAACCATTTTCAAAGAAATGCCTATCATCTGGAATTAAATCTTCTGAAATACTTCCTAAGTTGAAATATAGCTGACCTCCAGAATTTACATTATCTGCTATAATGCTTCTGTCGTCAGTAAATGGATCCATTAACCAGAATTCGATGTATTGGATATTGATGTTGTCAAAATCAGTATCATGAGTGATTGCTCTGGTTATTGCACCAAAGTTATCTTCTGGATTCTTAAGAGTACCATCTGGATTGAGGTCGTAATTGTAGTTATATTGACCTCTTTCATCAGGATAATAAGCTAAGTCAAATGAAGTTTGGTTTTGAGCTACTTGACCTTGTTGTTTATTTTGAAAAACTTCATCATAATCAATAAGTCGGACATAGTTGTTCTCAACTTCTTCATCCGTAATGTTTTCTGGGCGACCTCTTGTTCCTGTCGTAAAATAGAAGGCATTATCAATAGTATACCAAGCTAACTTGGCTCTTTTATAATTGTATTCTAAACTGTCTGAAACACCATACTTTTCTAATATCAGTTGAGGAGTAGAACCTAGAGCCCAGCTTTGTGGGCTGCTTGTAAGATCATAAGGTACTTCTGCTTGTTCAAAATCATCGATATAAGCTGTTCCTTCATCACCAACTAATAAGCTTGGAGCACCTGGAATAATATGTGCAAATTCTGCTTTAAGAGCTACAGTAGATTGTTCTTTTGTGCTTAAGAAAGGGATTTTATCTACTAGTCTGGTAAGTAGCCTTGATTCAGATTTATAATCAACACCGAAACCCCACATGGTATTTTTAGTTGGTTCTGCACCAACATTAACTCTTGATATAGTTGGTCTTTCATTGAGGTGAAGGAAAGTACCTGTAAATTTAATATCGTCTGAAAAGTGGTATTCAGCTTCTATACCTAAAAGGCTTTTTTGTTGGAAAGAGAAAAGGTCAGCTCTTTCGTATTGTATTTTAATTTCTTTTCCTGAGTTAAGAACACCTTCGTTCAATATCTTAACACGACCAAAAGAATAGTCAACAGTATAGTCAACTCCTTCAGTTAAGAGTGTATTTCCCGCTCTAATTACAACAGAGTTTTCGGCAATATTAATCCCAGGCAATATAATCTCATTAGAAGAACCAGACTGAAATGAACCTTTTAAGTAGTACTTGTTTAATGTTGTATTTAGTGCTGCGTCAGACTGTGTGCCTTCATATAAATCATCAAAAACATACTTATTAATGAGTTGGAGCTGAGTGGTTTCATCAAAATATGTTTCCATATTGCTACCAAAAGGCTCCAATGTTGTGAAAATGACTCGTCCAGTTTCAGAATTGACAGTTATTCCATCAACATAGTCAAATACACCATCAGGTTGTAATTCACTAACAGAGTTTAATTGGTCAACACCTAATACTTGTACTAGAGGTACGTTTACGATATTTTCACTACCCTCATGTAAACTTGGGTTATCTATACCAGTTTGATCATCTCTGTAGATTACTCTCAATTGAAAGTTTTCTTTAGAAAGTTGTGTAGTTGATAATGAATAAATGTTTTTCATCATCAAATCCCACATAGGCAAGTCTGTTCTTATGGTAGATGGTGACAACATTTTTAAAAATATCACATCGTCATCATCATAACTTTGGTAATCTTCTGTAAGCTCACCAACTTGGTATGCTTGCCCATTATAAGTATACTCAAAAGCTACAGCGACTATTTCGTCATTTCTCAAAGCTGTAGAAAGCGATATATAGCCTAATTGAGAATTAAAAGTAAATTCTGAATCAGATAATTTTCTAGCGCTTTGTAATAATTCAAAGTCTACGCCTTTGGTATAACCTAGACCTAATAATGCTGAACTTGCATTGTCTGAATTACGCGCTGCTGTATTTCCTGAAATCGTACTGAATAAATTGTTAGCGCCGTTTGAAGCTGCTCCGAATGAAATGTTATTAGATGTAACACCAGTATTATATGGGTCATCTTCGCCAAGGTCCATAAAGGCTGCAACATTTCTAAGTGTTGATGTAGTATTGTTTCTGTTTGTAACATACACCTCAACACGAGTAACTGTAACACCAGATGTAATTGCTGGCAAACTACTTAAAGCTCGCTCATAATTATCTCTAAAAAACTGCGCTAAAAAGAAGTGCCTGTTGGCATCGTATTGATCTCCACGAATCTCAAATTCTTTAGATTGAGCGCCATTTTGAATGGTGATAGTTTCTGTACTACCACGTTGATTAGAAATTACAGTGTTTAGCCAAAGTTTACCAAAACGCATTTTTGTAGTAATACCAAAAAGGTTTTGTGCACCTGTTATTAGGCTATTGTTTGAAGTAAAACTAACATTACCGAGCTGTACTTCTTGAATAATGTCTTCTTCAAAAGCTGTATAGCTTATATTGTATTGTTGTTCAAATTGGAATGTGTTTTTAGTATCGAAATTGGCATTTACTGATAGCTTTTCACCGATTTTACCAGATAAAGCCA
This sequence comes from Thalassovita sp., assembly GCA_002729595.1. Lineage (GTDB taxonomy): Bacteria > Bacteroidota > Bacteroidia > Cytophagales > Flammeovirgaceae > Chondrinema. Next base: position 11,234 of record PBYL01000389.1, read on the forward strand.
TACTTATTTGTTGGTCGAAATTGAAACCTCCATTACGTTGCTGCCTAATAGGCAATGAGGGGTTATCTACGCGCTGCCATAAACCTCCAAAATCTAATACAACAGAACCATTTGGCTGTATGGTAATTTGATCTCCACCAAAAAGCCTTTGAGCAAATCGACCTAACTGAATAGGAGGAATAGCCAAGCCTTCACCAGTAATTTCGTCGTCGCCATCTTTCGAACTAGAAATAGTTTTCCAGTATTCTTTTACCAATTGGCGCTCTTTATACTCCCGGTATAAATTGTATGGAATCTTTGATTCTGTACGGTAATCGTACGGACCAAATTTTTCAGATATATTATAAAAGTTCCCTGTAGTATCAAGTGATATATCCAGATTAATACTAGATGGATTACTTAATAAAAGGGGAGAAGTGCTTCTATACTCAGAAAATGGATCGCCATATCGATCTCTTCTGTAAGAAGGAAGATTATCGGGGTTAACAATAACTGAATCTTTCTTGTTTTCATCCTGTGCTTCAACAGAGATGCAAACAGCAAAATTGAAAACCGATAGACAGAAAAATAGTTTCCTTACGCTCAGCAAAATAATTATCCTATTTGTCAGATGAAAAAAAAATAATTAGACGCTAGTCCTTATACTTTGTGCTAAAATCAAAAAATGAGAATAAATCAGATTGGTAAATTCACTTCATATATTATTAATTATTTTTGAGCGCAAGTTTAATGAGTTCTTCCAACGATAACTCGTTGCCATACTTTTTTATTATTTGGGAAATGTTTTTCTCTGCAACAGATTTGCTTATTCCCAATGAGATTAAAGCAGCCAAAGCCTCATTTTTTGTATTGCTTTCCGCTGTTGCAGCAGCAATAACAGACTGGCTGACTCCAGTAGTACCAATTTCTTTGCCTATTTTATCTTTAAGTTCAAGAATAACTCTTTGGGCAGTTTTGGCACCTATGCCTTTTACAGATTGTATTACTTTCACATTTCCACTAAGTATAGCTTCTTTAACTTCAGAAGTACTTAGTGACGAAAATAACATCAATCCTGTAGAAGGTCCAATTCCTGAAATGCTAATCAATTTTGTAAAAAGTATTTTTTCCTCGAGTTCAAAAAAACCATATAATGCCTGCATGTCTTCCTTTACATAAAAGTATGTGTAAAGCTTACAAGCATCGATATTTTTAATATGAGAAAAAGTATTTAGAGATATTTTTATTTCATATCCAATACCTCCAGTTTCAATTACCACATAGGTGGGGTCTTTTTCAACTAACTTTCCGCTAATAAAATAATACATAAATAGAATTACACCCTCGTCACAAAAAAAATGTGCTTATTTATATAACCAATAAGCAGTTAGTTAATTATAAGAGACTTTTGGATTATATTACTGTAGATAATTAAATTGTGTTGAATTAGAATAATTCATTCAAAGCTAAAAATTTTACAATAATTTTTAAAATAGATACAATTTATTTTACATACAATGCTAAAAAAAAGGGATTCATAAATTTACGAATCCCTTTTTTCTAAAAATAGAAATTAAATTTTATTGAGCTACAAATTTCTTAAGAATTACCTCTAATTCTCTAATATGTTGTCTTTTTGAGCCGCCTGGTGCATAGGCAAATCCTTCTGCATAATATATTCTTCCACTTTCTTCATCAGCAAAAACATAACTTAAGAATGGACCACCTCTATATCTGCCTTTTAATCTCCATAAACCTCTAGTTTCAATTGCATATTTTCCAGAAATTGAAATTTTTCTTTGGTTCACTGGAGCAATGGTTTGTATTGAAACATATACATCCGGATTCTCAGGGTCACGGGTATAGGTACTCATTATCTTCTCTCTCCACGCCATTATACTGTCTTCATTAAATTCGTTTTGAGACTGATAATCTTTGTAGTAAATAAGAATGTTTTTATCTAGGTCGTATTCTGGATATCGCAACCAGATAAAGTCTTTTTCTTCTTTTGCTAGTTTATAACCCTCAGGAATCATTAACTCTATATCACTACTCTTTTTAAGAGCCGCCTCAAGTTCCTTTTTTCTAGCTTTAAATAGAGAAGCTTCCATTCTTTTCCTCTCTGTCTCCACCATAATATCTTGAATGCGGGTTTTGCTTTCTTTAAGGTGCTTAATTAGTGTAGCTTCATCTTTACTGAAAAGACTCAACACAACCTGACCTTTGGCAAACTCATCAGTTTGTCTGAGCATAAAAAGCTCATCATCTTCTCTTACTTTCTTAATACTTTCAGGTGTAAAAAACTCTTTTAGTTTTTGGGAGCCAGCAGTTCTTTCGTCGAAGGTAGTTACAATAACTATGTTCTTGTGTTCTCTTAAAAAGCCGTTAAAAGCTACAGGATTAATATGTCTAACAGTAAACATGGGTTCTGCCTGAGGAAGACCTTTTATATCTTCCATAAAAATATCTTTTACAGCGTCGCCTAATTTGCCTTTCCACTTCACAGTATCCATTACTAAAATAAGCTCATAAGCATCTCCTTTGGCTGTTTTTAAAAGCCCTAACTCTTTGTCAGATTTTGGACTACAACTCTCGAGTAGTAATGATAAAAGAAGGAGTGAGGTTATATAGTAAAATATTTTTAAAGCTCTAATTGATTGATGCATATTTATTGTTTTATTTTCAGTGTTTTAATTCCGTATTTAAAAGTAAGGTTTTTTGAATTAAAAGCAGATAGAATTGATTTTTAGCTTAGTTCTAGATGAAATTTAATCAGAATAAATCATAGATTTTTTAAATGTCAGTTATTTTAAATAGCTACTAATCTCTTAAATACTTTTATTCGAAATAGATACAGTATTTTTTAGCTTAACTTCTTCATTTTAATAAAGTTTAACACTTTGGAGGTTTATTTCTGGCATCAAAATTAGCAGTAGTAATATCAAATAATGCTGATTATCAGGTTGTGGGAATCTATAATAGAAGAGATTGTTTAATAGGAAAGTGTCTTTAAATTTTTTGAGTTTGAGAATAATTA
>PBYL01000390.1 GCA_002729595.1 Thalassovita sp.
AAGATATAAAAATCGTATTGAACACAGGCTACAATACAAAAACTGCTGAGAATCTATTGCAGAAAATGAATTGGAAAAAAGGCAAACAATACGATTTGTTAGTAGCTGCTGATAAAGTTAAAAATGGCAGACCAGCACCAGATATGATTTTGCTGGCAATGGAAGAATATAAAATTACAGATGCAGAATATGTGGCAAAAGTGGGAGATTCTGTAATCGATATCGAAGAGGGAAAAGCCGCAAACTGTGGGCTAACTTTTGGTGTAACTACCGGTGCGCACACACAAACTCAATTAGAAGAAGCAAATCCTGATTTCATACTGGACACACTTTGCTCTATGGACAAATATATAGCTTAAAAGGGAGTAGATAATATCACTCCCCTTTTTCATTTTTTTTAATTTGTTCAATCTAAGAAACGTCTAACTCTTTCACTCAGCAAATCTTTTTCGCACCAAAAAGAGTAATGACCACAGTCAGAATCAATTTCGAAAAGCTCTGCTCCTAACTTTTGAGCCAGTACTTTAGAAGAATTTGGCAACACTAAGTGATCTTGATTGGCAATGCTCACTAATACTTCTCCTTTAAAATTATCTGCTACATTTTGCAGATTACCTTCTTCACAAATTCCGTGGTTAGAAATGGCCGTCATCTGTCTATATAAATCAAGCACTTTATAAGCTTCGGCTTCTTTGCAAACCTCATCTAGAAAAGTAGTGTAGTATTCAGAAGCTGTATTATTTACTCTAAATTCTGGGGTTTGCCCAAGTAAATATTCTAACATAAGTGTTGCTTCTGCAATATCACCACAGTCTTCTCCATCACAAAGACTCATCATTTTATTAAAAATTCCATAAGTAAGTTTATCATATGAACTCAAAATCGGAGAGCCGAAAATGGGTGCTAACTTGTCCATAAAGTCTGGGTAACTTGCCATCCATTGGTAAGTTTGCATGCCGCCCATAGAAATACCTGTAACAGCATATAAATGGTTTATCTGCATAAATTCTGTAAGAAAATGATGCTGTACATTTACCATATCTTTAATAGAAAAGACCGGAAAATCTTTGCCTGCTTGCTCTTTACTATTTGATGGAGAAGATGAAAACCCGTCACCCAAAGCATCTACTATAATTACAAAATACTTTGTTGAATCTAACATCTGGTTTTCACCTACATATTCTATCAAGCTATTCGAATTACCTGCATACCAAGTTGGAAACAAAATAGCATTAGACTTATCGGGATTGAGTTTACCAAAAGTGAGATAACCAACCTTACAATTTTTAATAACTTGGTTATTTTCTAATTGAAAATCGCCAATTTCTGCCATGTTAACCTGAGCAAAACTGCTAATTGAAATAGTGCAAAACAGACTTAAAAAAAATAATGAGACTAGAATACGATATAAGTATTCGCCTAAAAATAACTTGTTAATACTTTGCATAAGAATATATATAATTTGACACCAATTATTTATTTGCAAAGCTATTCTCAATACTTATCTGCTAAAAAAATAGCATGTCTACAAAATGATTACACGCGCAAAAAAAGTGGTATACAATAAGTGTACAGTTGGTTGATGTTTAAATTTTCAATCTTTTAATCTCAATTTTATTTGTACTATTCAAAGAAAAAGCTAAAGAAAACCATAAAATAATAGCTCTAGATGTGAATAAATTAAAATTAAAGGAATGATAAAATTTCTCTTGAGGTTTGATTGTCTGTAACCCAAAACGCTCTAGTACATTATGAAATCTCATTTACTATACTCACTGATCATTGCAATCTTTCTATCATCTTTCGCCCAAGCTAAACCTCTAGATGCCTTCTTTTCTGAAGCAGATATGTTTCTGAAAAAGTGGGTTGAAAACGGAAATATCAATTACGGAAAACTCAAAGAAAACTTCCACGAGATTGAAGTTCTCAATAAGCAAATTGCTCAGGCTGATCTTAGCAATGCTTCTGAAGATGAGAAAAAAGCTTTTTATATCAATGCCTATAACTTGTTGGTAATCTACCAGATCACTAAATATTATCCGATAAAATCTGCACTCGATAAAAGTGGATTTTTTGATAAGTTCAACCACAAAGTCGCAGGTGAAACTACTACCTTAGATCGAATAGAAAAGAAATATTTGATATTGAAATACCACGACCCAAGAATCCATTTTGCCATTGCTTGTGCTGCGGTAAGTTGCCCTCAACTGGCAAGTTTTGCTTATAAGCCAAATACGCTTGATACGCAATTAGATACAAGAACCAAATTGGCCATGAATAAAGATTATGTGGTAAAAGTGAGTAGCAAAGAGAAAGAGGTGAATATCTCTAAGATTTTTGAATGGTATGCGGTAGATTTTGGTGGAAAAGAAAGTGCTACGCTAGACTTTATCAATCAATATAGAAATACAAAAATTCCGGCTGGATACGACCTAAACTTTATGGAGTACAACTGGAATCTGAATGTTATTAAATAGCAGTTCTTTACCAATTAAAATGCAAAAGCCGGCTTTATGCCGGCTTTTTATGTGTCGTGTTGTTTGTATTGGATTAATGTTTCTTCTTCTCTTCTGGTTTTACAGTAATCTCTGTAATCTTACCTTTTAGAGTTTTGTCTTCATACAGTCCAGCTTTTATTACAGTGCCTTCTTCTAATGTTAAAGGCGACTCGTATAACTCTGAACTTGCAGATGGCTCACTGCCATCTAATGTATATCTCATTCCTGGCAGTTCGAACTGATTCTTAAGCGTAACTGAAAACTTATTTGTAGTCGAGTCTTGCACTAGATCATAAGTTACATAGTAAATACTCTTAGAATAGTTGATGCCTCTGTATTCGTATCTCTTTAATTGATCTGGCATTTTTTCTTTAAATGCCTCCCAGCTTTTCTTGTCTAATGGTGACCAAACCACCTCAGAAAGCGCTGCCATTCTCGGGAATACTACATATTCTATTTTCTCTGCAGTTGGCAAGTACTCAGACCAAACATTTGCTTGCGCACCTAAAATGTATTTTTTCTCCTCAGCAGTTAAAGTATCTGGTGTTGGATTGTAAGAATACACTTTTTCTAGAGGAGTATAACCACCGATTTGCAATGGCTCAAATTTAGAATCGCCTTGAAAGTGGTCGAAATAAACATGTGAGCCCGGAGTCATTACAACATAGTGTTTTTGCTTAGCTGCTGCGATTCCACCTTCTTCGCCTCTCCAAGACATTACCGCTGCATTTGGTGCCAAACCACCTTCTAAGATTTCATCCCAACCAATAATTTGTCTACCATTCTCATTGATGAATTTCTCCATTCTGGTAATAAACCAGCTTTGTAATTCATGCGAATCTTTTAAACCTAATTCCTTAATTTTTGCCTGAACTTTCGGGTCAGCATCCCATTGGTCTTTCCAAGCTTCGTCGCCTCCAATATGGATGTATTTACTTGGGAAAAGCTCAAATACTTCTAACAAAACATTCTCTAGAAACTCGAAAGTCTCGTCTTGAACACCATAAATATCTAAGAAAACTCCCCATTCTTTTACAACATCCGGTCTATTACCTGTTACACCCAATTCTGGATAAGCAGCAACTGCTGCTGTTGCATGACCAGGCATCTCAATTTCTGGTACAACTGTAATGTACCTTTCTTTAGCATAAGCCACTACTTCTTTAATTTCTTCCTGAGTATAAAACCCTCCGTATCTCTTTCCATCGTACTCAGTTGCACCTGCATGACCAATTAATGTCTCATCTCTCCAAGCACCAATTTCTGTTAACTTTGGATATTTTTTAATCTCAATTCTCCAACCTTGATCGTCTGTTAAGTGCCAATGGAAAGTGTTTAACTTGTGCATCGCCATGTTGTCGATGTATTTTTTCACAAAATCCACTGAGCTCATGTGCCGAGAAACATCTAAGTGCATTCCTCTCCAAGCAAATCTTGGTGTATCTTTTACCGTAACTACTGGCAATCTCCAACTGATGCCATCCACTTTCTTAGTGCTTTCAATTTCTGGTGGTAAGAGTTGTTTAATAGATTGCATGGCATAAAAAATACCTGCTGGTTGTGTTGCTTTAGCAATTACTCCTGTAGTAGTCACCTCAAGTGTATAACCTTCGTCACCGAGAGCAGCATCTGCGCCTTCAGTAGTCAATAAGATGCTATTTTCAGTAACATCAGTTGCATTAGCACTTTCTTCAACTTGTATAGAAATACCTGCTGCTTTTTCGAAAGTGCTAGCTAGTGTCTTAGCAATTTTTCCTAACTCCTCATTTCCTGCCTGAAAATAAATTTTTGTCGAATTATTAATTTCAAAGCTGCCACTTCCTTTGGTTAAACTTGCTGGTTCTGGAATGATACTTACATTCTCAATTGTGGTATCATTCTGTTGTTGCTTGTTACAACCAAATGCTAGTAAAACCAGTAAAATCAGCGTTTTTTCGAGGATTTTTTTTATCATTTTTATTCTGATTAATGAATTTTTAGATGCTAATTGACGCTTAATATTTTATGCGATCTATAATATGTGCTAATGTTAATCGGGAGCGAATGTACAAAATAGCTTCGATGTTTGCGCACACATAAGGTGAAAATAGATTTTTTTTATTTAAAATTGCATGTAAGTATTAATCCTGTAAATTTTAATTCATGCGTAAGTTTCTAATAATTTACTTGTTAGCATTAACAGTTCTACCGAGCATCTCTATGGCTCAGTTAGACAATGTACATCAACGATCAACAAAATACGAAGCACCAAAAGACCCTAAAGTTTTAGAAAAACTAGACGAATGGCAGGATCTTAAATTTGGTGTATTAATCCACTGGGGCTTGTATGCCGTACCGGGAATCATTGAGTCTTGGGAGCTTTGTTCTGAAGACTGGTTAAACCGCCCAGACAGTATGACTTACCAGCAATACAAAGACTGGTATTGGGGATTAAAAGAAGAATTCAATCCGGTAAACTTTAACCCAGAACAATGGGCAACTGCTGCCAAAAATGCAGGTATGAAATACGTGATATTTACAACAAAACATCACGATGGTTTCAACATGTTTGATACAAAGCAAACCGATTATAAAATTACAAATGGCCCTTTTGGCGATAATCCAAGAAGTGATGTTGCTAAATATGTTTTCGATGCTTTTAGAAAACAAGATATGATGATCGGTGCCTATTTCTCTAAACCAGACTGGCACTCTCAATATTTCTGGTGGGATAAATATGCAACTCCAAACAGAAACGTAAACTACGACATCAGAAAGCATCCTGAAAGATGGCAGAAATTCCAAGATTTTACCTATAACCAGATCGAAGAATTAATGACTGGTTATGGTGATATTGATATCTTGTGGTTAGACGGTGGTTGGGTAAGACCAAAAGAAACAGTAAACGAAGAAGTATTAAGCTGGGGTGCTCCTATTCCTGACTGGGATCAGAAAATAGATATGCCTAAGATTGCGAAAATGGCTCGCAAAAATCAGCCGGGTATTTTAATGGTAGACCGTACTGTACATGGCCCTTACGAAAACTACCAAACTCCAGAGCGCACCATTCCTGAAGAGCAATTACAAAACCCTTGGGAAAGTAACATTCCACTTCGCAACAACTGGGGTTATGTACCAAATGACCAAGCAAAATCTATCAACAAAATGATTCACTCATTGGTAGAGATTGTAGCCAAAGGCGGAAGTTTTGTTTTGGGTATTGGCCCTAAACCAGATGGAACGCTAAGAGACGAAGACATCGAATTGATGGCTGTAATGGGTAAATGGTTAGATGCGAATGGCGATGCTATATACAATACTCGTATTACAGAAAACTACCAAGATGGTAATACTTTCTTTACAAAAGGAAAAGAAGGCGAATTGTATGCTTTAGTTAATTTGGAAGAAGGGAAAGAAATTCCAACTACAATTAGCTGGACAGGGAACATTCCTGCAAAAGGAAGCAAAATGACATTTCTTAGCAGCGGAGGTTCAAGAGTAAGATATAAAGTATCAGGCGATAAAGTAACTGTTACTTTACCAAGTAGCTTTGTGAAAAACAATCCAAACTATGCTACGCTTGCTTTTGAGTTTAAAGCTGAATAAATAATTCTATCTATAGCAAAGCGGAAACTAAATAAATTCATGGATTATCTGTGAATTTGGTTTCCGCTTTTATATTTGTTGTATAGCATCTATTATACAACAATCATGAGCGAAACTACACTAAAGGTTGGCACAACCGGCGACTACAAGCCCTTCAGTTATTGGAACCCCTCCACTAAATCTTACGAAGGTTTAGATATTGACATGGCACATATGATTGGCTATGATTTAAAATTGACTGTAGAATTTGTTAAAACAACTTGGAAAACCCTCAGCAGTGATATAATCGATAAAAAATTTGATATTGCCATGTCTGGCATTACCAGAACTCCCCAAAGAGTTGAGTTACTCGGCATGAGTATCGGTTATGTGAAAATTGGAAAATCTCCCCTCATCAGAAAAGATGACTATGAAAAGTTTAAGACCATAGAAGAGATAAACCAGCCAGATGTAACTATCGGTGTAAATATCGGCGGTACGAATGAAGCTTTTGTAGATAGTAATATGTATCGGGCAAAAGTGATCAAGTTTAAAGATAATCTTAAAGTGCCCAAGGCTGTAATTCGTGGTAAAGTTGATGTGATGATTACCGATAATGTAGAAGCCATGATTATGCAAAATGAACATTCTGAACTCTATGCACAAAGCTTAGATAGTTTGTTTACCAAAGATGAAATCGGGATTTTGTTTAACCCTGATAACAACGATTGGGATGCTACTCTAAACAATTGGCTTTTAAGGCAAATGCACTTCGGTAAGATTGATGAGTTAAAGAAAAAATGGGGTATTTTTAACGAAGGATAAGTTTATTACTCCTTTTTAATTACAGTATTTTGGTTAATCTAAAATAAATCCCTTTTCAAGAATATGCGACTTTGTTTCCATTGGAAACAACTAATTTATTTGATATACTCGCTACATATTCAGTATTATCAGATCACACAAGAAATTAACTACACAATCCAACCACAAATGAAACTTTACTCAATACCCCTTAAAAACAAACTCATCACCCTCCTATTCCTATTTACTGGGATTTTGCAATTATCTGCTCAAAACGATTTCACTATGAAATCGATTAGAGCTTATCCTTTTCCGGGAGAGTTAACTTCGTCGGCAGATGGAAATAAAGTTGCATGGGTGTTTAACAAAGAAGGTCTCCGCAATATTTATGTAGCAGAAGCCCCTGATTTTAAAGCAAGAAAACTCACTAGCTTTTCAGATGATGACGGTCAAGATATAACCAGTGTTTCAGTTTCTGCCGATGGCAAATGGGTAGTCTATCTTCGTGGTGGTGAACACGGCTCAAACTGGGACGATGAAGTAACCATCAACCCACACTCATTACCAGAAGCTCCAAAAGTTGAAATGTGGAGCATCCCTTTTGCAGGTGGAGAACCAATATTATTAGGAGATGGCGCAGGCCCTGTAATTTCTCCAAAGAGCGATATGGTAGCTTATGTAAAAGGCAAACAAATCTGGGTAACTCCAATTGGAGAAAGCGAAAAAGGAGAAAAGATTTTTAGCATGAGAGGCTCAAACAGTTCTCCTGTTTGGTCGCCAGATGGAAATAAATTAGCTTTTGTTTCTAGCAGAGGAGACAGAGCATTTATAGGCATATACGAAAGCCCAGAAAAAGGAATTGTTTGGGCTGGTCCAGACTTCGACAGAGACTTCTCTCCTCGTTGGTCGCCAGATAGCAAGAAACTTGTATTTGTGAGAAGACCCGGTGGCGGTGGCGAACCAGAAACAGCAGTAGATTTACATCATTCAGCATGGAAAATTATGTTGTATGATACCGAATCTGATAAAACCAAAATGCTTTGGGAAGCACCTAAAACCCTCGCTGGTTCTTTACCAAGAACACATGGTGGAACCAATTTACATTGGGCAGATGGAAGAATCGTTTTCCTTTCTTACCACGATGGCTGGCCGCATTTGTATTCTATGACGGAAGCAGGTAGCGAACCTTTGCTTTTGACTCCGGGAGACTTTATGGCTGAATACATCTCGCTAAGCCCTGATGGAAAAACATTGGTTTTCTCTGGAAACACTGGCCCCGATCAATATGATATTGACAGAAGACACATTGTAAAAGTTTCGGTTGATAAAGCCGATATGAAAGTTATAACTCCGGGTGCCGGAAACGAATGGGCTCCGCTTGTTGTAAATGGTGGGAAATCTGTAATCTGTATTTCCGCAACTGCACAACTTCCTCCTTTGCCTGCTATTCTCCCTGCAAATGGCGGAACTATTAAAAGGTTGGCAGAAGAAGTAGTAAATGCAGATTTTCCGACCAAACATCTAGTTACTCCTGAGCAAGTAATCTTTAAATCTGATGATGGATTGTCTATCCACGGAACGGTTTTCAACAACAAAAAAATTAAAGGAAAGAAACCTGCCATTGTATACATTCACGGTGGACCTCCACGCCAAATGTTATTAGGCTGGCACTATTCATCTTACTACACCAATGCTTATGCTGTAAACCAGTATTTGGCTAATCAAGGATTTATCGTACTTTCTGTAAACTATAGATTGGGCATCGGTTACGGTTACGATTTCCACTACCCACCTCATACAGGTCCTAGAGGTGGAGAAGAATACAAAGACGTAGTTGCTGCGGGTGAATGGTTAGCAGAGCAAGAAGAAGTTGATCCGCAAAGAATTGGTGTATATGGAGGTTCTTATGGTGGTTATTTAACTGCTATGGCACTTGGCCGCGATTCAAGGCTATTCTCCGTGGGAGTTGATATTCACGGGGTTCACGATAGAACCATCAACAGAACTAGTGATGTCTTATATCCAGATTCTTACGAAAGAGCGTCTGATGCAGAATATGCAGTGGATGTAGCTTGGAAGTCTTCACCAATCGCTTATGTTGATGGCTGGACTTCTCCAGTGCTTATTATTCATGGTGATGATGACCGAAATGTGCCCTTTAGCCAAAGTACAGATTTAGTACAACGATTAAGAAAGAAAGGTGTACCAATGGAAACTTTAGTGATCGTAGATGATTCTCACCACTTTATGATTCACAGCAATCAGTTAAAAGTAAATAATGCAACTGTTGAGTATTTACTCAAGCATCTAAAAAAATAGATTCAATTTATAGCAAAGAATATCTTTAATAGCATCAGGTATTCTTTGCTATAATCTCTTGATTCATTAGCCGCTAGATTTTATTCTCCTGCTTTTAGTCAAGAAAATCTTAAATTCTCAATAGAATCAAATTGAAATTGATTTAATTTGGGTATTCTCATTAACTATAAAAAACATCCTGAAAGAGGCGCAAATATGAAAATAAAATTCCTTACACTTCAGCTATTCCTTATCTGCTCCTTTATTTTAAGCTGTAGCAAGCAGCAAGAAATTAAAGAAGAAAAAAAGGTAGAGAATTACACTGATCTGGTTTACCCTTGGTTAGATAGTTCAAATTCCAGATGGTTCTTTTTTAATACAGCCACTCGACCTTTTGGTATGGTTAACTTAAGCCCCGATACAGATTTAAAAGGAGCTTGGGGAAGTGGTTACCATTACAGCAGCGATACCATAAGAGGTTTTAGCCATGTGCATGCTTGGCAACTTGCAGGGGTTTCGGTAATGCCCGTAATGGATAAAGATTTATCTAATGCCAAAGATTACTATTCGCCCTACTCGCACGACAACGAAATTGTAAAGCCTGGTTTCCACAAAATCAATTTACAAAGAGATGATATTGACGTAGAGCTTACCTCTACTTTAAGAGTGGGTTTTCATAAATATATATTCAAAAAAGAAGGCAAAAAACAAGTCGTGTTGAACATGGGAGGTCAATTAGGGCCTTCAAAAATATCTTATGGAGAAGTTAAATCTTTAGATAAAAATACTATTTCGGGTCAGGTGGTAAATGCGCCAACCATTAGAAGACCGTATGCCACACCCATCTTTTTTACTATTCAATTTGATAAAGAAATTACTAGTTTAGATGGTTGGGTAGAAGACAAAAACTTTGAAAATACCAAAGAAGTTAAGGGAGCGGAGTCTGGCATTTTGGTTTCTTTAGCTGATGGAGAAAGTGAAGTATTGATGAAAGTCGGTATTTCTTATGTGAGTAGTGAGCAAGCTTTATTAAACATCAATGAAGAACTCAATCACTGGGATTTTGAGAAAGTGGTATCAGCTTCTTTCGACGAATGGAATGAACATTTAGGAAGAATAGCTGTAGAAGGAGGAACTGACGAAGAACGCAGAAGATTTTATACGGATTTATGGCATGCGCTGCAAGGTCGTAGAACGATAAGCGATGCCAATGGAAAATATGCTGATTTTACTTCGGGTGAATTAAAAGTGAAGCAAATTCCACTTGATGAAAACGGTAAACCAAAATTCAGACACTTCAATTCAGATTCTTTCTGGGGGGCACAATGGACCATTAATACTTTATGGCACTTGGTTTATCCTGAGGTTACTGAAGAGTTTGTAAACTCACTTTTGCAATATTACAAAGATGGCGGGCTCATCCCTCGTGGTCCTTCTGGCGGTAATTATACTTATGTAATGACTGGCGCTTCTGCCACTCCGTTTATCGTAAGTGCTTACCAAAAAGGGATTAAAGGTTTTGATATCGATTTAGCTTACGAAGGTTTGAAAAAAGACCATATGTCTGGCGGAATTATGGCAAAAGCAGGCTATGAGCATAAGACTTCAAAAGGTGGTGGCTTAGATTATTATATAGACAAAGGTTATGTGCCTTGGCCAATTCCAGAAGGTGAGTTCGGTTTCCACCAAGATGGTCCAAGTTTAACCATGGAATATGCTTACCAAGATTGGACTTTAGCACAACTCGCCAAAGCACTGAACAAAGAGAAAGATTACAAGTATTTTCTAAAAAGGTCTGAAAACTATAAGAATATTTATGATGCTAGCACTGGTTGGGCGCGACCTAAAGATGTAAGTGGCAAATGGAAAACTCCTTACGATCCTTACGAATATGCAGTAGCATTTAACGAATCTAATGGAGCGCAAGCCACTTGGTTTGTTCCACAAGACCTCGATGGATTAGCAAAATTGATGGGTGGTAAAGAAGCTGCGATTAAAAAATTAAATGAGCAATTTGAAGAAGCCTCAAAACTAGGTTTTACTTCTGGAACTTCGCATGCGCAAGAAACCCACGAAGAGTATAAAAGAATTCCGATTAATTACGGAAACCAACCTTCTATACAGACTGCTTTTGTTTTCCATAAGTTGGGCAGACCAGATTTAACTCAGTATTGGTCGAGACAAGTGGTTAACAAAGTCTATACGGGATTAAGCCCAGACTTTGGTTACAATGGCGACGAAGACCAAGGTTTGATGGGATCATTATCTGTTTTACTTAAAACTGGCATCTTCCAAATGACAGGTGGTACAGAAGCGAATCCAGTTTATGAAATCGGCAGCCCAATTTTCGAAGAAATCAACATCAAACTCAATCCAGATTATTATCCAGGTGGTACATTCACCATCAAAACCATTAATAACTCTGCTGATAATGTATATGTGAAAAAAGCCAGTTTTAAAGAACAAGAACTCACAGAGTTGCTACTTAAACACAGCGACATCACCAATGGCGGAGAACTTATTTTAGAAATGGGTGCGAAAGAAGAGAATTAAGATACAATTTATGTTTGGTATGATATATTAAAGAAAAGTGCACAAATAGTGCGCTTTCCTTGATGATAGCAAAAGCTATCAAATAAGTTTGAATGAATAAATTTTATGCTAATAGAATAAGCTATGAATAAAATCTACAAATTTTTTTTACTAGTACTAATTATATCTGCTTGTAAGCAACAAGAGATTGAAGTTAAAAAAACAAATATTACTAAAGAACAACATGCAAAAGAAAGTAGTGAAAGTAATATATTATGTTTAGTTGGAGATCAACAAATTACAAGAGAGGAAATGGATAATATAGATGTTGATAAAATTGAAACTATTGAGATCATAAAAGACAAAGATAAAATTCGTAAGTATACTTCTGAAAATTATGACGGTATTATTATCATCAACATGAAAAAAGATGACAATTAAATATCAATGAACAA
>PBYL01000391.1 GCA_002729595.1 Thalassovita sp.
CAATGGATTGGTTATCAATGGCTACTTCCTGTGAAGCAAAACCAATATAACTGAACTGTAAAGTAGTTCCACTGTTTGCATTGAGCGAATAGTTACCATCTACATCAGTTGTTGTACCTACATTGGTACCTTTTACAATAATGCTAACTCCGGGCAAAGGCTCTCCATCTTCACTGGAAGTCACTTTTCCCGTTATCCGCATCTGCAACACTTCCTGAACCAGTTCATCCTTTTCGGGTAAAGTGTTGCTCTTTTTATTTTTGATTACATATATGTTTTCGTCAATCCTTTTGAAAGAAAGATTGGATTGTGATGCAATATCAGTTAATACAGCTTTTAAACTCTTAACTGATGATGCCATCTGGACTTTTTGCAAATCATCAATCGTTTTTTCGTCGAAGTTGAAGTAAAATGCAGTTTTTCTCTCTAGTTCATTAAAAACCGATTTTATCTCTTTTTTGCCTCCGTCCATTTTTACATAGATCTCTCCAATACTCACTTTTTGGGCATTGGTATCAGCAGCGAACAGTACTGTAAAACAGAGGCATTGAATTATAAAGCCTCCTAATGCAAATCCTGACATTTTGAGAAATTGTCTTAGTAGTTTCTTTTTCATATTTTTGATATGTTTTGATGATCAATCACACAAAACACTATGCCTGCTAACGGCCGCCAAACTGTTCGGCAGGCATTTTTTGTGCTTGTTAGTTATTTAAAACTGGTTCAGTAGAAATATACTTTCTTATTTCTGAGCTGATATTTCAAGCCCGAAGCTAGTGTTAAGCCTTCAAGTACATCTTCAAGACTTTTATTATCAAACTTTCCAGTAAATTTTACTTTACTGTACATAGCCTTGTTTGCGGTATCTGCAAACGATATATCACAGGCATACCATCTTTCGAGCCTTGTGATAATTTCTTCTATTTCTGCTTCTTCAAAAATGAGAATGCCATCTTTCCACGACAATACTCTTTCTGCATCGAAATGTCCTGTTTCAATTTTGCCAGAGGTTTTATCATATACAGCACTTTCTGTAGGTAATAATATTTCTCTATTTTCTTGATTGGTTGATGAGTAAACAGCCAGTTTTCCGGTTACAAGGGCAATGTCTACTTTGTTATGGTCGCTCAAAGTATTCACGTTAAAAGAGGTACCGAGTACCTTAGCTTCTAACTCACCGGTTTGTACAATAAATGGTCTGTTTGTATCTGAGGTAACTTCGAAGAAGGCTTCTCCTTCTAATTTCACTATTCTTTTACCTCCTTTAAATCTTCTTGGAAAAGAGATACTACTTTCTGAATTCAGTTTTACTACTGTGCCATCAGAAAGTGTAATGGTTGATTTTGTGCCTTTAGGATTGTATTTAGTAAGTGTTTCTTCTGCGATTGGCTCATCAATAGACTGATTATCAATGAAATAGTAAAAGGTAGCCAATCCTACTAAAAAAGCAATTATTACAGCCGCATAGTTACCAAATCTAGGTTTAGATATGGTATGCATTGGAATTGTTGGTGTATTTTCTTGAGTTTCGTTAGAATAAATTTTTCTTAGTGGCTTAGCATCTGTTTGTTCTTTCTTTAAGATTAATGTCTGTAACTTCTCAAAAAGTAACTCTTTATCCCAAAAGCTTTTGTCTTCTTTTGGTGTTTCAAACTGATACCAATCTTCTTCTAAAGCAGACATGTCGTGAAAGTCTGATTTCATGGATGATAACCAGGCTTTTACCTTTTTTTCCTCTTCTGTATTGCATTGGTTGTTGAAAAACTTATCTAATAATTCCTTGTCCACTTTTTTCATATTTATCTGTAATAGATATCATCTTAAGTGTCGAAGGTTATAGTCTAAATGAAAAAAAAAATATTTTTTTTTATTATGCCTAGATTAAAGGTTCATTGCGCAGAATATTACGATCAATAATCCATCGTGTAACATTTTGTTATTCAATGTTTTAAGTGCTTTGTTCATGTGTTGTTTTACAGTACCTACAGAAATACCGAGCTTCTCTGCTATTTGCTCATGACTCAAACCTTCTACTCTACTTAGCATAAAAACTTGCTTTCTTTTTTCTGGCATACTACCAATGTAATCTCTAGTTTTCTGTTCCAACTCAGAGAATATGATGTACTCTTCAGTATTGTGAGTAGTAGCTACCTGATGCTCTTTGCTATAAAGCTGATATTTGCGTTCTAATTCCCTTTTCTGATATTGCCTGTAAATGATATTTTTACCTATCTGAATGAGGTAAGCATTAAAAGACAGTTCGGGATTAATGTTGCTACGGTTTTCCCAGACTTTTAAGAAAATAGTCTGTACAATCTCATTCGCATCATCTTTATTTTGAGTGTATTTTAGAGAAAAGTAAAAGAGTTTATCGGCATAGTTTAGGTATAATTCTTTAAAAGCTCGCTTATCTCCTTCTCTTAGTTTAGTAATTAATTGACATTCATTTTTCATCTTCATATTTCAAATTTCAATCTAATATAGCAAAAGAAAAAAATTAGATTTATAAAGCATTTTATTTTCTGTCTAAAAAAGCAGCTTTAATAGACGAAATGGAAATTTACCAAATTAAGGATATAACACACAAAACCCTTTATCTAAGCAGACAAAGGGTTTAATCATGGTGCTATATAATGGATTATATAAATTCAGTGTTAAAATATTTTATGAGTGCCCACCAACTACAATTCGCATCATTTTAAGATTGAGCACTACAAAACGATAGAGTTGCCAGAGCCAGAACCTACGCCAAAACTTGGTGCTTTTATCTGGAACAGTAGCAAAACTCACTTCGGAATAAGGAACAAATTTTTCGGCTTTCATATTATTCAGGAATTAACCACCAAAACGGTTTTGCTTTGGCTTTGTATAGAAATAGATAATGTAATAAGAGTTTAATCCAGTGACCTGCTAAACCAGCTTCGCCAACTGTATAACCTAAATCTCTACCCCAACGAGGATATTTTTTCCAGTTTTGTACAATCGGGAAAACCGTCATGGTAGCAGCCATTCCTTTACCCATGCCAAAACCTGCCGAAACCACACAAGCGGCACCCATTTTTGCCATAGAAGCTCGGTGTTTATGTTCTTTCGATTGATTCGTGATTCTATCTGCAATGTTTAAGGCTACCACTTTTCCAATAACTCCAGATGGCATACCGGTTCTAGGAGGTGTTGGCGAAATCATTTTACCGGTTTTCGATTTCATCGGTTTTGAAATTGCATGAGGAGGTGCAAATGCAATTCCGGCTGCATACATATTGTTATAGGTCGGATTTTGGTAAATCGATGGCCAGTCTTCAGCATCCCATTCTTCATAAGGTTTGGCTGTGTAATCTGCATCTACCTTCATAAATCCGTTGGGAGCAAATACAGTATTGGTGATGTCTTCACCAGATTTATCATAAGTTTTTAAACCTACTCCCGAGAACGAAGGAATAAGCATAGAGAAATCGTAGGCTATTTCGTGCGATTCTCCTTCCAAATTATCGAAATAAATTTTCTTTCCATCCAGCTTACTTACACCTGCTCGCTTAATCCACCTTATGCCATATTCAGCCAGAATTGACTCTGCAAAAACAGTGGTAGAAGTAATGTATCCATTCCTTTTTACAAAGGCTCCACCCATTCCGAAATCACCTACTTCGTACTCATTGGTAAGCCAAATAAGGTCACAAAAGCTTTCCAGTTTACGCTTTCTAATTTCAAAAGCAATGTTAAGTACATATTCAAAAGCTGCACCTTGGCAAGTAGCCATCGCATGCCCCGTGCCTATTACAATCGTTTGTTTTTCACCAGATTCCATCTTTTTAAAGACTTGCTGCAGATTTTCCCAAGTCTTTTCTGCATGACCAAAAGTACACACCGAATTGCAATGACCTTCTTCTGGTGAAAGACCTTCTGTTGCTGAAAAATTGAGTTTCGGGCCAGTAGCATTAATCAGGTAATCATAACTGATTTTTTCTGTTTGTCCACTCTGTTCTTTACTGGTATATTCTATGGATATAAAAGATTCATCAGAAGAAGTATCGCCTTCGGGATGGATTGAAACGGCTTTAGCCTGATGAAATTGAATGTGTTTTTTCTTGTAAACCGGTGCTAGTTCAAAGGTTACTTCTTTGCTCTTCATCCGGCCGATTCCTACCCAAATGTTTGAGGGAATCCACTGGTATTTACTATTGGGACTTACAACAATTATTTCGTGTTTCGCTTCAAGTTTTCTTTTTAGCGTTAATGCTGCTGTATGCCCGGAGACCCCTGCCCCTAAAACTACTACTTTTGCCATTTTCATATTATTAAGGTATATACTAATCTATCAACCTTAATCAATAAGTACTGTAACAGAAGTTACATAGCAGGAAGTTTTTTATCTATTTTTTAGGAATGAATTATAATTTCAAAAGCAGTTTAAAAAATATTCAACCTAACATTCAAGAAATAAACCTTCATTTAATAACTACTAAGCAGCTATTTGATAAGCGTTTTCTAGTCTCCCATTTACCAACCATTTTTCCGCATCTGCCTTCCTTTCAAAATATAAGGTATTTACATGTGCAAATTCTGGCTCTGCCATCAGCTTTTTTACATTTAATTCCTGAATGTAATCTGAAGTTAAAACAATAGCTACTTGCTTGGCAAAGACTTCAATTTTTTCACGAGAAACTTTGGTAATCCACTTTCTCAAATCATTGTTTAATTCAAACATCATCATAGATTCATTTACAAGTAGCTTTTCTACATGATATTTATTATAAATCTCAAGAAATGCTAAATACTCTTTCTTATACTGGCTTTTAGACATAGTTAATGAAGCGGGTCTCCAAACTATTTCCATTAGTTTATGTGGGTGCGAATGTTTTACTCTTAAAAAGTAACTTTCGTAAATAGTTTTCATAGTCTTGAGGTTAATAGGTTAAGTCTAATAGCATTAAATTTTACTGTTGTAGAAATCTCTTTTTTGTTAGATTTCTTAGTAGAAAATTCAATAAAATAACTCGTGTAAAAACCCTATTTCGATTGGACTATATAAATATTTAAACTTGTTTACAAAAGTCATTTCAAAAATCTCATAGAAAAAAGGAATAGTTCAATTTTTTGGAAATTTGGAGAAATTTTGAAGTGCATTTTTCTATTTTTTAGAATAGAATCCCATAATGATTTAAATTCCTAAATAAACACTTGTAGAATGGCTGAATTGGACATTAATTAAATAGATAGCTATTTGAATGTAGCCTTGTGGGTTAATAAACTGTTAGATCAAAGTCGAATGGTTTTTATAGAATTTTAAAAGTAATATCAGTTTCATTCATTATTTGGAGTTGATTACTCATCTTTTAACTTTTGAAGCATTATAACTTCTCCATCAATACTACCATCATCAAGTAATTCTAATGTTAAATTATCTTTTGTTAGTTTTAATATTTTACCTATAAGTTCTGTGTCATCCACATAATCAAAATATATCCATTTACCTTTTTTTGATATATGATATACCCCTTGGGTAAAATGTAAATCATCAACATTTTCTATATAAAAACTATTAAAATTTTCTGCAAATTCTATTGTCTTATGATTAGCATTTGATAAGGCTCCCCATTTTCCCTTTAGTTTTTTATCTATGGAATCTGTATCTATATTAATATTGGTATCAATAAAGTTGATATGTGCCAGTTTTGATCCATAGAGATACTTTCCGTAAATATTATTATCGATACTATCAATAAACATAAGGGAATTTAAACTTGCTGTTATTGATAGTATAAAAACTGACTCAACATTAATCAACTCCCAATCTTGAACATTAAAAGATTCACCAGAACTTAAACTATCCTCATAAGAGGAAGCCAGTATCAGTCTATTATTATAAAAAAATTCACTATAGACAGAATCCTTTGGTTGATTTGTTACAATAGAATCATATGTTATATTCCAATAATTATCTAAAAGAGTATTAGTAACTTTCTCAACAGATGTACCATACAATTGGAATTTTTCTAGAGGTAACAAAATCAGATCTTCACTGTTTTTAGAATTTAAAACCAAGCTATCTTTTGACACAAAAGATAATTCAAAAGGTATAAATCTTCCTTGGTCATTTTCTATTATTAATGCACTATCAAGAAATTCCCATTCCTTTTTTGCTATGGTGTTATCTTTATAAAATAGGTATAAGTCACTATCCTTTTTAAAATAATAAATTAATGGGTCGTCTGAATCTTTAATATTAACATTTATCCATTTCCCTTCTATTAATGAGTTAGCTAATAAGTGGTTAGAAATAAATACTAAACAAATAATTATATATATTTTCATAAACTAATTTCTAAAATAAAATTTGTTCTCTTCGAGCATTTATTAAAATAATTCGTGTAATAAGTTTCAAAAAGTTTGTCCCAGATTCTATTGTCAAAAAACTACCACAATCTTCCCTCTACAAATAAATGGTTTAAGTAAAAAGCACACATTGTAATTATAGTAGTTCCTAAACAACAGCAGAGGAATAATCTTAAATCATTATGATTCTTATTTTCAAATTCCTTTTTAATATCTTCATATCGTTTCTCTCTAATGATATATAAATAATTTAGTACTAAAACAGGTACCATTATTATCGGTGCATCAAAAGACCTGCTGAATGGATTTACTTCTTCAACTAAATACACTCCAGTTGTTATTCTTATTAAAATTAATAATGACATTAGATTCATTATTATCATTATTGAACTTGTGATATATAAATGGAATAGCCACTGTTTATCAGTATAATTTGGATTTTGAATTTTTAAAGCTTGATGCCATAATCTTCTATAAAAGTAACAAAGTTTTGAAATCATAATTAGGTTTTAAAATCTTATAGATTAACGTATTTTGCCCCTTTTCTCTTGAAAAACGCAACTTTTATTCTTTATCAAGACATTAAATATTTGTGCTATAATTTGAGAGATGGCTGATTAAATTGATTATAAAGCCAATTTTATCTCATCTCAGATGCAACCTTCTTTTAATAAATGCATCTCTTATAAAAGATCAGTCAAAAGCTATTTTTATGAAACACTTTATTATTCGATTTACATTCCTGTTTTCTATAGTTATTGCTTCTTCTGCTAGTTATGCGCAATCTTTCGAAAAAGACTTGAGTACTTTTAACAAGATTATTCTGAGCCCAGAAATAAATCTAGAATTGGTTAAGGGAGATCGTGAATTTATAAAGATAGAATACCAAGGTGTTGAAGAAGATAAAATTAATGCCATTGTAAATGGCAAAACACTTAAGATATTTTTAGATAATGCTAGAATTACACCTAAGCACCTAAAAAGTAAGAATAGTTATTATTGGAATATGAAAGAGAGTATTTACAAAAATGCTCAGGTAACAGCTTATGTAACTTACCAAACACTTAGAAATCTGCAGGTGAGAGGCGAAAAAAATGTAATTATTAACGATTTACTCAAAGAAGATAAATTCACGCTTAAAACAATGGGACAAACGCAAATTGTATTGAGCGATATTGAGCTTAAAAAGCTAAAAGTAGTAGCCTACGGTGAAAACCAATTAGTAGTAAAAAAAGGGAAAGCCCACAAACAAGTGTTTAAACTATTTGGCGAAAACCTAATTGCCTCTAAAGATTTAAATGGCGAAAAAGTAAAAACCAACCTTTACGGAGAAAACAAAATTGTACTCAACGCTAATGAAAAGTTAAAAGTAAATGCATTTGGCGAATCTAAAATTCTCAATAAAGGCGATGGTGTTAATCGAAAAGGACTCGTTTTGGGTGAGACCAAGATTCATTAAATCTTAAATTTTTCTATCTCTAGTCTTAGTGTTTTACTAAGACTTTTGCTTTGTAATATTCACCTTAATGTTTGTTAGAATTTATTCTTCTTCAAGAAATATTTTGTTTAGTAATTTTTTAACTTGTTTCTCTGAATAATCTAAATCAAAGGCAGCCTTTTTGATTTCTTCCTTTTTATAAAC
>PBYL01000392.1 GCA_002729595.1 Thalassovita sp.
AAAAGGTAAAAAACTCTACGATAAACGTCAGGATATTAAAGAAAAAGACCTGAAAAGAGAAATGAGCTATAAATAACACATCTGACTAAAAAAAGGTTAATTAAAACTTTTAGAAAGTATTGAGTTATCATTACTTTTAAATTTCCTTATTACTTTTTGATCTTTTATAAGTGATTATTTTATAGAGTTGATTTTGTTCAATGCTGGTAAGTTATAATTTTAAGCAAATAGACCATAAAGAATTTCATGTATCATTTAGCGATAGAGGCTTTAGATACGGTGATGGTTTATTTGAGACAATCATATATCAAAAGAATAAAATCAGATTCTTTAAAGACCATCTCAAAAGATTAAAAAAGGGGATGAAAGCTTTAGGGATTGAAGGTGCTGAAGGTATAAAAAAAGACTTACTTGAGCAGCAGATTGTAAGACTCATTTCTAAAAACAAACTGCACGGCAGAATAAAAGTAAGAATTAATGTTTGGCGTAAGTCGGGAGGCTTATACTTGCCCAACAACAATCATTTCAATATTCTAATTACAACAGAAGAGCAACCGAATGTTTATGAGTTTAAAGCAATAAAAATTGCTTTTAGTAACGAAGTAAATGTTAGCTACACGCCATTTTCAAGATTTAAAACTACTAATGCGCTTCCCTACATCATCGCCTCAATAGAAAAGCAAAAGAGGGGCTATGATGATTTAGTGATTTGTAATTCGAAAAAACAGATTGCAGAATGTGTAGCTAGCAATATTTTTTGGGTGAAAGATAAAGTGATTTATACACCGAGTTTAAAGACAGGTTGCATCGCTGGAATAGCGAGAAAAAACTTAATTAAAAGGCTTACAAAATCAGGAGTAAAAGTCCTTGAAGTAACTGAAAAGAAAGAGACCCTTTTAGAAGCTGATAGTATCTTTGTAAGTAATGTGAACGGTATAGTTCACGTGCAAAAATTAGAAGATAAAACTTTTGAGATTTACGACCAAGTTGATTCAATTTTTAGTTAACTTAGGTAGAGTTACCCATTCAGCATATAAAATGATATAAGTAAATTATCTTTTCTGTAAGTTTGCAAAAGATTCTTACAAATTTGAAAAGGATTTACAACAACAAATAATTAGACACATACCAATTTTTTAAAGATGCACTTCAAATTTTGGAGTAATTTTCCGTTGCATTTAAAGCTATCTGACACAATTATTATCTATTAAAAAGTTTGAACTTACTACAGGGTTTTTAGGTTTCAATTTTGTTTAAAAATGCGAATCATAATTAATTGATTATCATTCATTAAAATTTGAAATAATTACTAACAATATACCGGCTGTAACAACATGTTAATACCTATTCCAATTGAGTCAACATATTGATTTACAGTGGTGTTTAATTGATGTCTAAATGCCAAAAAAGTTTTACCATAATCTCAGTGTCACTTGAAAAATAATTTTTCTGCATACATCTTATTTACTATTATCAGTCTGATTTTAGTTGGAAATCAGGTTTGGGCTCAGACAACAGTTATAACAGGTAAAGTTACTGATAGCGATACCGGCGAGGGAATGCCTTTTGTAAACGTGTATTTTGAAGGTACTACGAAAGGTGCAACCACAAACTTCGAGGGGTTTTACAAATTATCTACAGATAAACCTGGCGATTCTTTAACGGCTTCTTATGTCGGTTATAAAGAGAAAGTAAAACTTATTAAAAAGGGTGTTACTCAGCAAATAGATTTCCAACTTATTCCAGATGCTACCACACTAGAAGCTATAGAAATTGTTTATGGTGAGTATGAAAACCCTGCTTGGGAAATTCTGCGAAATGTTGTTGATAATAAAGATAAAAACGATAAGCGCTCATTAGAAGCTTATGAGCATGAGAGTTATACTAAAATAGAAATTGATGTAGATAACATAACTTCTAAGTTTAGAGAGAAGAAAATCGTAAGAAAAATCACCAATGTGCTAGATAGTATCCAGAGTATTGCTGGAGAAGATGGCAAGCCAATTTTACCGATATTTATCTCAGAATCGCTATCTGATGTATATTATATCCGCGACCCAGAGCGAAAGAAAGAGCATATTAAAAAATCAAAAGTTACTGGTATTGGCATTACAGATGGCTCTACAGTATCTCAATTGATAGGTTCATCTTTTCAAGAATACAACTTTTATAAGAGTTGGATGACCATTGTTGAGAAAGATTTTGTTTCTCCAATTTCTGAAAGTTGGAAAGGATTTTACGATTACGATCTACAAAAAGAAAATGTATTAATTGGTGGCGTTCCTTGTTACCAAATTGCTTTTACACCTAAGCGTCCAGAAGATTTGGCTTTTATAGGCACAATGTGGATTGCGGATTCAGTAAATAATTTTGCTCTAAAACAAGTTGATGTAACCATTCCACCTACAGCCAACTTAAACTTTGTAGAGAAAATTAAAATCCAGCAGGAGTATGAAATGGTTGTGGAAAATGGAGCTTGGCTACCAAATAAAACCAGAGTTATAATAGATATTGGAGAGATTAGAGACGATTGGGCGGGTATGTTGGCTAAGTTTTATGTGTCTAACAAGTCTTTTAAAATTAATGAGCCGAAAGACCTTAAGTTTTACGATCAAGAGGTGTTGTTAGATGAGCGAGCATTAATCTCTGACGACCAATTCTGGGAAGAAAACAGACATGATCCATTAAGTGCTACAGAAAAAAATGTGTATCATATGATTGATACTATGAAAAACCTGCCAGTAGTAAAAACCTATGTAGAAGTTGCTAACATTGCTTTGTACGGCTATAAAAAGGTAGGTAAAATAGATGTAGGTCCATACCTATACATGTATAACCGAAACAATATTGAAGGCCACAGATTTAGAATGGGTTTTAAGACTAATGTTGATTTTAGCAAAAAACTTATACTAAGAGGTTATGGCGCTTATGGTACACAAGATGAGCGTTTTAAATATAGCTTAAGTGCCGAATATATTGCCTCAAGAAAACCTTGGACAGTAATAGGTATTTCTCGACGAGACGATATAGATCAGGTAGGGATTTTTAGTGATAATCTGGATAATAACCCATTATTTAATTCATTTTCTTCATTCGGTACATTAAGGCGACCTTATTTACATCAGATAAATAAAATCTGGGCAAGAACTGATATTTTCAAAGGTGTTACTTTCCAAACAACATTTAGAAACAGAGATATAAAGCCTCTTTTTCCTTTTATTTATGAGACTGAGGGAAGTGATATTAACTACGAATCAGATTTCTCAGTAAGTGAGGTAATGTTTGAGTTGAGGTTTGCTCCTGGAGAATCTTTCATTCAAAATGATAATGAAAGAATTAGTCTTGGTTCAGGCAATAGCCCAGAAATTTCTTTGAGATATACGCATGGTATTAAAGGATTTCTAAATAGTGATTTTACGGTTCACAAGTTTAATGCTTCACTCAAGCAAAGCTTTAGAATGGGTGTGCTTGGTAGAACAAGTTATCAATTATCTGGTGGCTATATTCCTTCAACATTGCCTTATCCACTATTAGAAGCACATCTTGGAAACGAATCTATTTTCTATAATGAAAACTCGTTTAACCTCATGAATTTCTTCGAGTTTGTGAGTGATAGATACGCTTCACTTTCGATGATACACAGGTTCGAAGGACTAATAATAAATAGAGTTCCTTTGCTAAGAAAATTAAATTGGAGGTTATTTGTGAGCGGTAAAGCACTTTATGGAAGAGTTTCAGATGCCAATCTTAACTTAACACCAGATGTTGATCCATTTGGTAATCCTGTAGATGGTTTTCAAGCTTTAGGTAAAGATCCATATCTAGAATTGGGTTATGGTATAGAAAACATCTTTAGGTTTATTAGGGTAGATTTTATGCATAGATTGAATTATTTAGATGCAGATGCTACTAGGTTTGGGGTTAAGCTCTCTGCGCAATTCAGGCTCTAATAAATCTAAAATTTCTAAATGAAATAAATTCAAGCTTTGCTTAGCCTTTAATTCTTTTCTAAATTTATCTTTCCTAACAGAACGATTATGAAGAAAAAATTAAAAACTACTCAGCCTTCAAGTAATTCGCCAAGAGTGCATCCTGATCTACAAGGATTTGATATTAAAGTAAATCAATTTGGAGAAATTGAAAGTACACTTCCTATTGAAGAAATTAATAAATTTCTAAACAAGAAAGTGGTTGATAAGAAACTGAAAGATAGGTTTGGATACAAATCTGATGAAAATGATGATACAGTTGAATTTATGTATAAGTCAGATTCTGATGAATAGATTTGTATCCATTTTTTTATTTTGCTTCTTCTTCAGCTAAAATAGCTTCCTCTACGTGGTTTGGCAGTTTAACATGGAAGGTTGTTCCCTTTCTAATGGCAGAAGTGAATCTAATGCTTCCATCTAGTTTTTCAATTACATTTTTCACGATGTATAAACCTAAACCAGAGCCATGTGCCTGATCGGTAGCTCTGTAGAACATTTCGAATACCTTAGCCTGACTTTCTTGACTAATACCCAATCCATTATCTTGAATGGAAAGGTTAAATTCTTTTTCTGTAATGTCTACTTCAATTCTTACAAATGGTTTATCCTCAGAAGGGTTTTGATATTTGTAAGCATTTGAAATGAGGTTGTTCAGGATGATGTTTAACCTTGTTTGGTCAGAATAGAACTTGCTATGTTGTTTAATATCAGTGTAAATCTCAAGCTTTTCAGGCTTGTTAAGATTAAGAATCTCTATGGTTTCATTAATAGTTTCTTGTATATTAATCAACTGTTGTTTTTCATCAACTCGACTATTTCTAGAAAGTGTAAGTAGGTTAATTACCAAAGCATCCAATCTCTTCACACTCTTTTCAATAAGTTCAAAATAGTAGAGAACTGCATCAATAGATTTTTCATTTTTAGATATGGAAATTAAACCTAAGATAGATAGGAGTGGAGACCTCAAATCATGAGATGTATGATACACAAAGTTGTCGAGCTCATAGTTCACTCGTTTGAGTTCTAAGAAGCTTTCTTTTTCTTCTGTAATATCTTTTATAACACCTTCAAATATTTCTTTATCACCTACCGAAATGTATTTACCTGAAATCGATACCCAAGTACGAACACCGTTAGAATCTAGCGTAATTTCATAGTTTTCAATAAATCCATTGTCTTTTACACTTCGTCTAATTCTTAAAGCATCTTTTACAGTAATTACCTTATTAACCAATGAATCTTTAGTTGGTCTGACGTTCAACATCTCCCAAGTTTTATCATTAGCTTCAATTAACTCTGCATTTTCGATATTGCATTGGAAAATACCGATAATAGAGTTTTGGTATATATTTCTATATTTTTCTTCACTAAGTTGGAGAGCTTTCTTACTCTTTCTCTCCTCTGCTTGTTGATACTCAATTTGCTTAAGCATCACATTGAAGCCATCGTAAAGAGTACCAATTTCATCATTACTTTTCTTTGTAACTCTTAGTGAATAATTGCTGTCATTTGTAATTTGTTTAGTAGCCTGAGTAAGCTCCATTATTGGGCTAGAAATTAGCTTTTGGAGTCGACTAGCAAACAAATAAGCTAGAATTACAATCAGTAGCGCTATGGCTAGCAGGTTAATAATAATTCGGCTGGATTTGTTATTAATTTCTTCTGTAGAAGCCTTTAAATAGATTCTACCTAATGTGTTGTTTTTGTAAACAATGGGTTGAACTATGTGTAAGTAGCCATCATAAAATAAGGCTTCACCACCATTAGGAATAGCCACATTAGGAATAGCACATTCGTTGTTGTAAAAAGCCAGAATTTCACCATTATTTTTTTCGATGTGTACACATTCGATTTGAGGTTCATTGTTGAGCTTTTCTAGAATATCAATTGCTCTCTCTTTATCATCGAACCTGACTGGGGTAATGCTGTAATCGGCAACAATTTTAGCAGTATTGAGCATACTGTGGCTAAGATCTTCATACAAACCCGATCGAAATGTGATAAATACGGCGATAAAACCGAGTATTAATGCGAATGTGGTAACTGTAAGAATAATTAAAATTAGCTTTCCCTTAATAGATAAATTTTTAAACATATTTTATGTGTTCAAATAAGCTGATGTTTCTAGTAAAAAAAATTAAATATGTTTGTTAATCTATAATCCTTGCGACATCAAAAAGTCTAGAATCTATTTGTAAATCGGAGTTTTGATAGGAAAGGAAGTTAATTTCAAATTTGATTTCTTCATCTTCAGCATAGAAATTAACTATCACACCTTTTTTACCAAACTCTTCTTGATCTCCGATTGTCAAAATAGGTTCATTTTTAGTTTTATTCAATATCTCTTCTAAAACTTCTTCTGAGGTTGAGGTAACAAATAAAATTTGGCTACCATCTATCTCATCTACACTTGTAATATGTTCTATCTTAGTTATTCTGTTTTTAAACCTGACGTCTTTGTATAGATATAAAAGATATCTAAAAAAATTCTCGTCATTAAAAACACTGATGATAAAAGGATCATTATTTTCTTGCTCTTCATTAGGCCAGAAAACAAAATCGGCAATTAATCTTGTAAGATAGGCTTTACGTTCAGGTGTAGGAATTTGAGGAAGGTTAGTTTGCGCAAATCCAAATGCATGCAGAGATACTGTAATATACAGTAAGGAGAATATCGAAAATGATAAATGCCTAAATCCCTTCATTTTAATGGAATGCAATAAAAATTTAGATATTAAATAAACTTAATTCTAAAAAGTCTCAGCTATGATAATTACCTAATATTTATAGTAAAAGTCCAATTTTTAAAGCAGATATTGATATTCTGAAATAATTATTTGCTTGAACCACTTACTTTCTAACGAATGATTGGGCAAAAAAGAAATAACTATAAAAGAAATTATCAATAATTTATCTTCTATGTGCTTGTAAATTTCGTTTTTGGCCTAAAGCTATACAAATTATTCTTTCTTTGTTTTAAAAAATTTATGAATTTGTATATGATATATCAAAATTGACTTAAATTCTGCGACTTTAACCTTTAATCGACAACTACTCTTTATTTTTTGGTATTATAACTTGCATAAATGTCGAGAATACTCAACTTCATTTCGATTGCACTGCTGTTTTTTGCTTGTAATAGACAAGAAAACAGCCAAAGTACTTCTATAAGCGAAACAAATAGCTTAGCCCAAAAAAAGTGGATAATTAAAGCGGATTCAATTTTTTCTAATATGGATTCTTTAAGTGCTGTATTATTAGTAGCTGAAAATGGGGAGATAAAACTCCATAAAGCCAAAGGCTACAAAAACTTTGAAACTCAAACTAAACTCGAAGAAAATGATGTTTTCGAATTGGCTTCAGTTTCAAAACAGTTTACAGCTACAGCAATTATGATGCTTGAACAGGAAGGGAAACTGAAATACGATGATTTTTTACAGCATTATCTTCCCGAATTGCCATATGAAAATATTACCATTAGGCAAATGCTGCAACATATCTCCGGTTTACCAGATTACATGGTTTTGTTTGAAGAGCATTGGGACAAGAGCAAAGTTGCTGGAAATAAAGAGATTTTAGAGTATTTGGTGAAATATCATCCACCTGTATTGTTTGAGCCAGGAGAGAAATATGAATACAGCAATACCGGCTATGTGTTACTAGCAAGCGTAGTTGAAGCTGTATCAGGAGAAGATTTTGTAACCTTTCTACAAGAAAGAGTTTTTAAGGTTGCTGGTTTAGACAAAACAGATATTAGAAGTAAAGAGGAGAAACTGCAAATGGATGATTTTGCATGGGGATTTATTTACGATGCTGAGAAACAAAAATACTTAGCGGCAGATAGTTTTCCTTATACTGATTACGGCACTTATTTAGGTGATAGAAAAGGTCCGGGTAGAGTGAGTTCAACGGCAATGGATTTATTAAAATGGGATCAATATTTAAGGTCAGGTAGTCTGTTAAAAGATTCGACTCTTATTGTGGCTTATACTCCTGCAAAATTGAATGATGGAAGCGAATATCCTTATGGCTTTGGATGGGGGATAAGTGATGATGCTCCATATGGCAAAGTAGCTAGACACAATGGTAGTAATCCGGGTTATAGCACTACTTTTATCAGGTTTTTAGATTCTGGTAGAACTCTTATTTTACTCTGTAACAATCAGTCTCCAAATTTCTATAAAGTAGTTGATGAACTGTTTAAGGTAGTTGGAGAAGTAAAGGATGAAGAAGTAGTTTTAAATTAAATAAAAAAGGGTCAGTAGAATTAATTCTACTGACCCTTACCTCTCAAAGTTTATTTTTTAACCAGCATAGCCTTTTTTAAGCTTTTTCCAACTAGATAGAAGGAAAATACTTCCCGCAATACCAAGTACGGTTAAAATAAGTGCATAGGTTGTTTCTCCATAAATCCAGTAACCCATTGAGAAAAGAGCTGCATAAACAGTAAAACATCCAATTATCATCATAAGAATTTCTAAAGGTACATTCCACGCTTTTCCTTTGTCAGGAAGCGTTTCACCTTTATCTTCTGCAATCTTCTTTAATTTGCTCCATCCTGGACCACCCGGAGATACTAGTTTGTAGAATTTGATTAAAACATCTTCGTCTGAAGGATTTGTCACTAAAGTAACAACTACCCAAGCGATAGTAGTGATTACAATTCCTAAAATAAGGTTCATATAATCTGGTAATGGATCAAATCCTAGTCTGTGGTGAATCAACTGAAAATAGATTGCCATCACAAATGAAACAAGCATCGCAGTGATTTCACTGTAAGCATTAATTCTCCACCAAAACCATCTTAAAATGAATAATAATCCAGTTCCAGCTCCGATCGAAAGTAGTATGTTGAAGGCTTCCAGGGCACTTGTGAGCGCCAACGCAAGTAAGCTAGCTAAAACCATTAAACCTACAGTTGTAATTCTTCCCACGTTCACTAAAGCTTTCTCAGAAGCGTCCGGATTTACGAATCTTTTGTAAAAATCATACACTACGTAAGATGAGCCCCAGTTTAAGTGAGTTGAAATTGTAGACATAAATGCAGCAATTAAAGAGGCCAATACCAAACCTGCTAAACCTGCTGGTAAATAGGTTAACATTGCAGGGAATGCAATATCGTGACCAAGTACAGATTCATCGATATTAGGGAATGCCGTTTTAATGTCTTCAACTTCTGGGAAAAGTACTAATGAAGCCAATGATATGATGATCCAAGGCCAAGGTCTTAAAGCATAGTGTGCTACGTTGAAGAATAAAGTTGCACCAATTGCATTTTCTTCGTTTTTAGCAGAAAGCATACGTTGTGCAATGTAACCGCCACCACCTGGCTCAGCACCTGGGTACCATACGCTCCACCACTGTACTGCAATAGGTATTATAAATAATACTAATAAGTTCTGTGTATCTGAAAAATCTGGTAAGAAACTAAGTTTGTCAGCAACATTTTCGTGTTGTAAAAGATTTGATAAACCGTTTATTTCTGGTAGGTCAAGAATAACGAAGGTAGCCCATAAAATACCACCCATAGCAATAATAAACTGAAAGAAGTCTGTGATAAGTACACCTTTCAAGCCACCCATAGAGCTATAAATTACAGTAACAACTGATGCAATTAGTAGTGTTTGTACTGGAGAAAAGCCCAGCATAATGTTACCAATCTTAATGGCAGCTAAAGAAACAGTTGCCATAATACAGATGTTGAAAAACACACCTAAGTAAAGTGCTCTAAAGCCTCTTAAGAAAGCTGCTTCTTTACCACTGTATCGTACTTCGTAAAACTCTAAATCTGTAAGTACACCAGATTTTCTCCATAATCTTGCATAAACAAATACAGTTAGCATACCTGTTAATAGAAATGCCCACCATACCCAGTTTCCTGCAACACCATTATTTCTTACAATGTCTGCAACAAGGTTAGGAGTATCTGCGGAGAATGTGGTTGCTACCATCGAAACTCCCAATAGCCACCATGGCATGTTTCTTCCCGAAAGGAAAAAGTCTTGTGCACTTTTACCTGCTTGCCTCGAAGTGATGATGCCAATTGCTGTGGAGATAATGAAAAAGAGGGCTATAAATAGCCAGTCAATGCCTGTTAGCGTCATTTATTCTAGAAGTTATGTATGTAATAGGTTTTCAAATTTTTTGAGTTAATCTTTCAAAAGAAAAGAAAAAATGGGATAATTCCTTAAGAAATTGATCTAATATTCCTGAAATTGTTAAAAGTACCATAATAGTGTTGTTTTGTCATCTGACTGACAAAAACGTAAATGTATGAAACTGATCTTTGAAGAAAAATTAAAACTTTATGAAAAAGACAGCAATTATTTTTTTTAGTTTGATGCTTTTGGGTTATTTATCCCATGCTCAACAAGATTCATTTTTTAAAAAGGCAGATGCATTTTTTAAATCTAATGTAACCGAAGGAAGAGTAAAATATAAAGAAGTAAAGCAAAATCCTTCAGTATTAAATAGCCTGACTGATTATGTAGCGAATGCAGATGTTAGCCAATTTTCATCAGACGAAAAAAAAGCATTTTACTTGAATGCCTACAATCTTTTAGTAATCAAAAATATAATTCAAGCTTATCCAGTAGACTCACCCATGAGTATTGATGGATTTTTTGATAAGAAGAAACAAAAAGTAGCTGGTGAAGAGCTAACATTAAATGAAATTGAAAATACAAAAGTAAGAGAAGTATATAAAGACAGTAGAATTCATTTTGCTTTAGTATGCGCTGCTAAAGGATGCCCAGAAATTGCCGGTTTTGCTTTTACTCCAGAAATGGTGAATGATCAATTGCAGCAGTTAACAATAAAAGCACTCAATAATCCTAATTTTACTAAGGTAAATAAGTCTAAGAAGGAAGTAATGCTTTCAGAAATCTTCAACTGGTATAAGCAAGACTTTTTAAATGAAGCTCCCGATTTGTTAGCTTATATCAATAAGTATAGAAAAGAAAAATTAGATAAAAGCTTTAAAGTATCTCACTATACATACAACTGGGAGCTTAACGAAGCTGATATGCACAATTAAACCAAAAGGTCACTTTTTAGTGACCTATTTGTAACCTACTTTATTTTAAATAGCAAACCTATTGAGGTGTTAAAACTGAATAACTTTTTAGGTAATACAAGCATCTGGTTTTTAAACTCAGTTTCTGTATTGATAGATAAGCCTACTGATCGGTAGAGTTTGCTGGTAATCCCCACATTTAAAGCCGTAATATTTGGCAATGGTTCATAGAAGTTAAATCCATAAGCAAACCTTGGTTTTATCATTCCTTTTCTTGGCAAATATTCAACTTGTAGAGGAACTTTAACTTTGTAAGCTGGGCTTTCTGTATCAGTATTTGCTTTGTTGAGATAGTAGCTTACTAGTCCTGTTTTTAGATAAACTTTCTTGTTAATTCTGCTAGTAGAAATATGGACTGTAGCGCCATAATTCCCCCTTTTTAAAGATGTTTCAAAATCAGAATTGTAAAATGGAATACCCCCGAAAACTTCAATGTAAGCATTGATTTCAGCTTTTTGCTTTTTAAAAGTAATATGTTGTTGAGAAGGGTATAACAAGCGATGATAGTTCTCAATAAGATTAACTAGCTTCTTTTCTGTGGGCTCATGTATATTTCTAATTATTCTGGCAAGACTCGGTACTTTAGTAGTATAGTGAGTTAGAATGCCATAATGCCTTTTAGAAGTCGATAAATAGGAGTGGTTTTGATTGTAAATGATACTTTCATCGTAAGGAATTTCTGTTAATCCATCACGATTACTTTCAATAAAATACCTAGTTTTTACTGGAGTATTCAATTTTAGGATATTAATATCGCCCTTAATCAATACCTCAAGAAACAGTAGCTTTGCATTTTTCTCTGATGAAATCTTTCTTGTTGTAAAATATTTATTGTTACTCAGATAGAAGCCTCTAATTTCACCTGGTTGGTATTCTGTGATTACTTCTTTAGAATGAGGTTTAAACTTGCAGGAATTTGTAAGAGTTAAGTCTCCTGTATAAAAAATCTCACCTTGGATGGTATCGTAAGAATTTGTAATTACATAAGCATCTACAAAGTCTGTTTGTGCTTTTACATCACAAGAAAAAATGAATGCAAAAACAAAGAGAATTAGCGTATATCTCATTTGTTAAGTTGTTGGTAGTAAATAAAATGACTGTTGTGTTTTTGGGAATCTCTCAGAAAGCTATTATGATGCTTTGAGATTCATTTTTTGTTCTAAATCTTTGATTACCTCAATGCTTTCATCAAACATTTCAGGCGGATATTTAGGGTCAAAAACCATTTGTTTAAAAGTAGCCAGCCTTATGCAGACTTCGCCGTTAACTATTTGAGAGCAATCCAGTAATTTAAGAGAAACTTCTTCGTGTGTCCAGTACTGCATAAGCTTGATTTTTATGTTTTCCCCTCAACGCTTCCACAATGTTATTGTGATGTTCATGTAAGTTTATGTGAGCTATTAGTGAGTACGCTTAAAATCTTCACTTTTATTTTCATAATGAAATAGAAAGAAGAGATATGTTTTAAAATTCTTAGTTTTGCAGTCTTAAATTTTAAATCATGCAATTTTCACTTCAACATCAGGATAAGCAATCGAGTGCTAGGGCAGGAGAGTTGATCACAGATCATGGAAAAATTGAAACTCCGATATTTATGCCTGTGGGTACAGCAGGTACTGTTAAGGCAGTGCATCAGAGAGAGTTAGAAAACGATATTCAGGCACAAATAATTTTGGGCAATACTTATCATTTGTATTTGCGACCTGGTCTGGATATTATTCAAAAAGCTGGAGGTATACATAAATTTAATGGATGGGAGAGGCCAGTTTTAACAGATAGTGGAGGTTATCAGGTATATTCACTAGCAGATACCAGAAAAATTACAGAAGAGGGTGTGGCTTTTAGATCGCATATATCCGGAAATAAACTATTCTTTACTCCAGAGTATGTAATGGATATCCAAAGAATAATTGGTGCTGATATAATTATGGCATTTGACGAATGTACGCCATATCCATGTGAATATCAGTATGCTAAAGATTCTATGCATATGACACACCGTTGGCTTAAAAGATGTTGCGATAGATTTGATACTACAGATTCTTTGTATGGCTATAAACAAACACTTTTCCCTATAGTGCAAGGGAGTACTTATAAAGATTTAAGGATTCAGTCTGCTGAGACAATTGCCTCTTTCGAAAGAGAAGGAAATGCAATTGGAGGTCTTTCAGTCGGTGAGCCACATGAAGATATGTATGAGATGACTGAGTTGGTTTGTGGTATTTTGCCAAAAGACAAACCGAGGTATTTAATGGGCGTGGGTACACCTGCGAACATTTTAGAATGCATTGCTCTAGGTGTAGATATGTTTGACTGTGTAATGCCTACTAGAAATGCACGTAATGGTATGTTATTTACAACTCAAGGTATAATCAACATAAGAAATGCAAAGTGGCAAGACGATTTTACTCCAATTGATGAAGAGTTAGGTGGTTATGTGAGTACATTTTATTCTAAAGCTTATTTAAGACACCTAAAACATAGTGACGAATACCTTGCAGGTATGATTGCAAGTGTGCACAACTTAACTTTTTACTTATGGTTGGTAAAAGAAGCCAGAAAACACATCATCGCTGGTGACTTTGCTACTTGGAAAGATATAATGGTAAAAAAACTGATGGTAAGGCTGTAATCAGCTTACCATCAATTTTTGTCTGAGCATTCCTAATACTGCAGAATAAGTTCGCTGGATATTTATTAACCTTTCGGTATCCAAATTCAACAATCTAACTTGAGTTTCCTCAGCACTGGCAAGAGCAATGTATATAGTTCCAACTGGTTTGCCTGGAACACCTCCCTCTGGACCAGCAATACCAGTGGTTGAAATTCCAAAATCTGCCCCATATTTAACTCGAACATTTTCAGCCATTTCTCTAGCGGTTTGTTCGCTCACAGCACCATGCTCTTTTAAAGTGCTTTCTTCTACACCTAATTGGCTCATTTTAACAGCATTACTATAAGACACAATCCCGCCCATATAATATGCTGAACAACCCGGTATATCTGTAATTTTATCAGCTACTCTACCACCTGTGCAGCTCTCAGCGGTAGCTAAGGTTAAATGTTTTTCTTTGAGTAATTTGCCAATAGTTACTTCAATCTCTTCATCATCAAAAGCATAGATATATTCTGGAATATACTTGTTTAGCTCTAATGCTTTATCTTCTACACTTTTAATTATTTCTTCTTTGTCGATTGAAGTACCAGTAAGTCTCAATCTTACTTGGCCTGCTCTTGGCAAATAAGCCAACTTTATATTTTCAGGTAAGCTGTCTTCCCATTCTTCAATTTTGGGTGCAAGTATAGATTCTCCTATACCAATAGTTTTTATCATCTTATGGTAAATGAAAGGCGTTTTATACTTCTCTCTGAGTTTCGGCAATCCAGAATCAGTCAAGATTCTTTTCATTTCATGAGGTACGCCGGGTAGAGAAATAAAAACCTTGTTATTATGTTCAATCCACATTCCCGGAGCTGTTCCAACTGGGTTCATTAAAACTGTAGCATTGTCTGGTACAAGTGCTTGACCTCGATTGAGTTCGTTTACTTCTCTGTTTTTTTTGTCAAAGATGTTTCTAATGTTTTCTAAAACATCTTCATTCATTATAAGACTTGCATTTACATAGTCTGCAATAGTTTTTTTTGTAATATCATCTTTGGTTGGGCCAAGTCCTCCGGTGATAATAATGATATCTGCTCTTGATTCTGCCTCTTTAAAAGATTTTTCAATTTCTTCTCTCACATCACCCACAGACACTTTTCTAATAATTCTAATGCCTATTTTATCTAATTCACTACTAATCCATTGGCTATTTGTATCTGTAATTTGACCATAAAGAATTTCGTCTCCAATGGTAATAATCTCGGCGTATATATTTTCCATTATGTTCTAGTTACATTAATTCTCAATAAATTTGTTGGCAAATTAAATCAAAATTATCGCTAAGTATCCTAAAAGAACAAATCAAGTAATCTTAAAATTATGATTAACAAAATTACATTCTCACTTCTTTTCACTTTGCTCAGTGTTTTTTCTTGTTGTGCTCAGCAATTAGATCCACTTTTAGAAGAGAACAAAACTATCACCGAGTTTTTTAAATGGACTCCAGAAAAAGAACCTCTTTACAGTGCGCATCGAGGTGGACCTGTAGAAGGTTATCCAGAAAACTGCTTAGAAACATTTGAACATACAGTAAACCTCATTCCCTGCATCTTAGAAATAGATATTTGCCTAACAAAAGACAGTGTGCTTGTATTGATGCACGATAATTCAGTAGACAGAACTACTACAGGTACAGGCAAAGTAAGCGATTTAACTTATGCTGAAATTCAGAATTTGTTTTTAGTAGATAACAACGGACATAAAACTAATTACAAAGTGCCATTGCTCAATGATGTGTTAAAGTGGTCGAAAGATAAAGCCATATTGAGCCTAGATGTAAAAAGGACAGTGCCTTTTAATATGGTAATTGATGCAGTTAGAGAGCAAGATGCGGCAGTCAATATTATGATTATTGTATACAATATTGAAGATGCAGAGCTTGTGTATAGTCTAGCTCCAGACTTAATGATGTCTGTGAATATTAGAAATAGTTTTGAGTTGGAACAATTTGAAAATACAGGAATTCCATTCTCTAATATTTTGGCATTTACTGGTACAAAAGAATCGCCGAAAAGCATTTATAAAGCTATTCATGAGAAAGGGAGTTATTGCATTATAGGTACAATGGGTAACCTCGATAATAAGGCTTTAGCTAAGGGAGTTTCTGTTTATCACGACTTATTTAAAAAAGGGATAGATATAATTTCGGGAGATTTACCAGAATTGGCAACAGAAGCGATAAATACCTATAAAAAGTAAAAAAATATCTCTGTTTTAGGGTTTGAACTTAAAATTTTCAAAACGATTGCTTCTCAATATCGTTATAAATATTAAAGGAATCTTAATTTTTTTTGAACTTAAATAGAACACTAAAATGAGTAATAAAGGAGAATCATTTTTTGCTGGTATAATACTAGGTGCCGCAGTTGGTGCAGTTACTGCTTTGCTTTTTGCTCCTGATAAAGGAAAAAGAACCAGAAAGAAACTTAACAGAAAGGTAAGAGAGCTTAATGAAGCTATGGACGAAATTTATCTTAAAGGCAAAGATTCTTTTACTCACTTATCAGAAGATGTTGAAGAAAATTTAAACGATCTAGCTAAAAAAGGTAAAAAAATTATAGCAGGAAAATAAAATAGAGGAGGAGTTATCCTCCTTTTTTTATTCTACTGGAGATTTAAGTTGTTCGTTTTCAGATTTTAAATCTTCAATCTCATCTCTCAACAATTTCTCCCTTCTATTCATCTCTTCGTGAGTGGCTTGTAGCTCTTCTACATTTTGTCTCATTTCTTCTTCTTGTGATCTGAGTTCTTCAGTCATTTGCTGTGTCTTTTTCAGCAATTTGTGAGTTTTTTCGTTGGTTTGAACCATCGATAGTGTAGAAGCAATACTTTCAGCAATTCTTAATACAAACTGAACTTTATATTCTTCGAGCTTTTCAAATGAGGCGATTTCCATAATTCCATAAACCACATCATTTAAAATAAGCGGAACTATTAAAATCATTCTTGGATTGGCATCTCCTAAACCGGAACTTATGTGAACATAGTTATCAGGAATGTTTTCCATGTAGATATATTCTTTTTCTAGCCAAATTTGACCGATTTGTCCATCTCCCGGTAAAATTTCTTGCTTTAAATGTTTCTTTTTACCCCAAGCGTAATAGGCTTTAAGTACAAGTTTTTCTTTTTGATCATTCTCCTGAACCACATATAATGCACCTTGATTTGCATTGAGGTATTTAATTATTTGGGTAAGTATCTGTTCAGATAGTTCTTCAATTTCGTTTGAATTACTCCTTAAGATATTATTGAATGAAGCGATTCCCGTATTTATCCATGCGCGCTGTTCTCTTTCAGTTTTAGATTTTTGCAAATTGTCTTTCATATTGAGAAGAGCATTGCCTAAAACATCTTCTTCGCTAATTGCTTTATATTCAG
Source organism: Thalassovita sp. (assembly GCA_002729595.1). GTDB lineage: Bacteria > Bacteroidota > Bacteroidia > Cytophagales > Flammeovirgaceae > Chondrinema. The sequence goes on from PBYL01000392.1 coordinate 17,105, forward strand.
CATCGTAGTTTTCATTACCTATTTCCTTAGCGAACTTAGAAGCATCGTTTACGCTATTAATTACTTTGCCAACTGCTTTAGCAATGTGCCCGATTTCGTCTTCTCTTTTAATTGGCACATATTCTACTTTTTTGCCTTGAGCCAACTCTTGAAGCTGAGAGTTTAAAATATTTATTGGTTTGGTAATGGTATCAACCATAAAGTAGATACCTGTAATACCTATAACTAAAGAAGCAAGCAGCCCGAAGAAGATGATCATTCTAATCTCAAAAA